>NZ_JBHWWX010000007.1:0-160376 GCF_042730335.1 Rhodococcus sp. NPDC060084 | reverse complement strand
GCCCCCTTCCTGAGGAAGGGGGCCTTCGTCGTTCCTGGTGCGCGATACTGGGATTGAACCAGTGACCTCTTCCGTGTCAGGGAAGCGCTCTCCCGCTGAGCTAATCGCGCGGGATTGTGGGGTCCAGATTTGGAGCGGATGACGGGATTCGAACCCGCGACCCTCACCTTGGCAAGGTGATGCGCTACCAGCTGCGCTACATCCGCATGCACGTTGACTCTACATCGATTCGACCCACGTGCTGGTCGAACCTGGTGCGCGATACTGGGATTGAACCAGTGACCTCTTCCGTGTCAGGGAAGCGCTCTCCCGCTGAGCTAATCGCGCGAGGTGGAGACGGGAATCGAACCCGTGTGCACGGCTTTGCAGGCCGTTGCCTCACCACTCGGCCACTCCACCATTAAAAGGTCGAGTCCAACCTCTCGAGCGGATGACGGGATTCGAACCCGCGACCCTCACCTTGGCAAGGTGATGCGCTACCAGCTGCGCTACATCCGCATTCGCACCGTTCGGCGTTTTGCTCTCCGTGGTGCGGTTCAGAACACTAGCCGACCACCGTCGAAACACACAAATCAGCAGGTCGTGGCGCGAAATGCGGTTCGAGGGGCTGCAGGGTTCCCTGTGGTGTCTGTGCCGGCATGCCGAATCGGTCGTGGTGGTCGACGACCATCGTCCGGGCCGGTTGCGTGGTGGGGTGCAGGCTCTGTGAGGAACCCGGTGGGAAACAGCCGACGGGAGGAGGGGAAGGGAGTGTGGCGGGGCCGTCGCTGCCGGGCCCGCTCCGGCCTGCCGCGATCCGACCCTTACAGGCCTTTCCCCTACACGTCCCCTGCGCGGCATCGCGCGTCCTCTACCGGCAGCGCGGTCCAGGGCCCCGCGAGCCCCTTCGCGTCCATTCACGACATCGGACGCGAAGCCCCTCTTCTTGCAGCGCGGTGTTCGGTCTTTGCAGTGCGGTGTTTGTGCGTGCGGAGTAGCGTCCCGAGTGTGGTCGAACCGCGGTGACCTGCGGATTCGTGTTCGGAGCGAGAGAGTGTTAATGTTCCTTTCCGTTCGAGCCGCAGCGATGCGGCCCGGTCCCGTGGCTCAGTGGAAGAGCGTCCCGTTCACACCGGGAAGGTCGCTGGTTCGATCCCAGCCGGGACCACCCAATGTCGCATGGGCACCCCGTGCCAGCGACGATCCTCATTACTCCTCGCCGCATCCTCATAGGCCGGTATATCCGCGTGCAGGATCTTCTGATTCCCCCTCGCCAGCCGGTGCGGACGAGTTCCTTCGCATCGTCGGCTCGCCAGGTCAGGGCACCGTGATGACCGACTTCCCTCGAATGCTGCTCTTGCCGAGAGACGCGAGGGCTTCGGGCGTCTGGTCGAACGCGAAGGTGGCGCCGACGACGGGGCGGATGGAACCGGCGTCGACGAGATCGGCAATGAGACGCAGTTGCTCCCCGGACGCGTGCATGAACAAGAACTCGTAGGTCACGCCGAGCTTCCTGGCAAGGGAGCGGGTCGTGCGGCTGCGAGCGGCGATGACCAGGCGCACGATGGGGTTCGCGCCGATCTCTTTCGCGAAGGCCGGATCGGGGACTCCGTAGATTCCCACGGCCTTCCCGCCGGGCCTGAGCACCCGGAGGGACTCGATCAGGTGTTCGCCGCCGAGGGAGTCCAGGACGAAGTCGTACCCGGAGAGCTCTTTGCCGAAGTCCTGGGTGTGGTAGTCGATGACCACGTCCGCACCGAGTTCGCGAACGAAGTCCGCATTCCGACCGGATACCGTGGTCGCCACCTGCGCCCCGAGGTGCTTGGCGAGCTGGATCGCGATACTCCCGACGCCGCCGGCACCGGCGTGGACGAGGACTTTCTGCCCGCCCGTCACTCGTCCCTTCTCCACGAGCGCTTGCCACGCCGTCAATGCCACCAAGGGCAGCGACGCCGCCTCCACGGGACCGATCGATGCGGGAGCGACGGCGAGATCAGCCTGATCGATCGCGATGCGCTCGGCGAACGTGCCGATGCGGTAGTCGCGCGGGCGTGAGTAAACCTTGTCCCCGGCTTCGAACCCCCGCACGTGTGCGCCCACGCTGACCACCGTCCCGGCCACATCGTGGCCGAGCGTGAGCGGGGGCTTGTAGTGCAGGATCGGCTTGAACTCGCCGTCGCGGATCTTGTCGTCCAGCTGGTTCACGCCCGCCGCACTCACGCTGACCAGGACGTCCCGAGTGCCCACGGCGGGTTCGGGGACGTCCGCTTCGTGGAGGGGTTGCTTGTACCTGTCGAATACGAACGCTCGCATGGTCTGTCCTCCTTGCCGGACGCTGCCGGTGTGTGAGTCGTGCAGGACGCCGCGTGCGGGGTCGGTGACGGCAGGGCGCGAACGGGCGCACGCCGGAATCGGGCCTGGCCCTCCCGACACCGTAACCAGGCGACACGGGGGGTTGATGGGTTTCCCGCAGGTCCGGGAGGACGCAGTGACGCGGCGTTGCAGACGCCGGCGCGCATGGGGATCGCCCTCAGGGCTGTCTCCCGGGAATAGTGATGAACGGCACCCACCGGAGGGTGCCAATTTTTCGGTTGTGTCATGTAACAGTTGGGCACTGTGCGACCGATGGTGCTGGAGGGTGCCCGGGTCGGCAGCGTCCCACTTTCGTGGCCATCGGTGTCCGCGCGAGCGATTGATGGCAGGATTGACCTCGTCCCAGGAGGGGGTGCGCCCTAGATGAGTGTTGCGGACAGCGAGTGGCCGGTTGTCGGGGCAACCGGCGCCAGGTTCGGTTCGGCAAGATCCCGGCAGCGCCGAAACAGCGCGGGTGCAGAGCTTGCGCAGCGCGGCCGGCCGTCGGGCGAAGTGGATCAAGGCAGTGTTTCCGGGCAAACCCGGGTGGTGGGCGGTACCCCTGAAAGGCGGGCAGCGATGTCCGGCACCGACAGGGGATCCGAGATCGATGTGGGAAACGAGGACATGGACCAGCCAGAGACGTCGTCGTTCGTGCGGCCGTTCGTGCGAATCGGGGGGCGCACCCGTGCGGAGGTAGAGCTACCGCTCGAAGCACTCGTGTCCGCGGTGCCCTCCGCGCAGGGAATCGAACGGGGATTCGCGCTCGAGGAACACCGGACCGTGCTGGCCCTGTGCGTGCAGCCACGCTCGATCATGGAGGTCGCGGCGCTGGCGGGCATTCCCTTGGGGGTCGCCCGAGTTCTGGTGGGCGATCTCGCCGCCACAGGAGAACTCACGGTGCATCGCACGGTCGATCAGGTGGGCCCGGGTGTCGATCTGCTCGAACGCGTACTCGTCGGCCTGCACGGGATCTGACGTTCGCCGCTCGGGCGTCCGCGGCCGGTGACGCCCTGTGTTCGTCGGCAGAGTGAATGTCGATAGCATGTAGGGGTTGCCATCGCGCACGTCTACGCGCAGGCGACGCCCTTTTATCAGGCATCGAGCCGAGGAGTTCACCACAGTGACCACGCCCGCATCCGCGAAATCAGCCACGCTCGTCCGGGTGCCGGCTGGAACCAGTGCGGGCGCGGCCGTACGTGAGGCGGGACTGCCGCTCAAAGGACCGGACACGATCGTCGTCGTCCGGGACGCCGACGGTGCGCTACGAGACCTCGCGTGGGTGCCGGATCAGGATGTCGAGGTCGAGGCCGTCGGTGCCGACACCGAGGACGGACGCAGCGTCATCCGGCACTCCGCAGCTCACGTGCTTGCACAGGCGGTGCAGCAGGAGTTCCCCGAGGCGAAGCTCGGCATCGGCCCGCCGATCAAGGACGGCTTCTACTACGACTTCAAGGTCGACCGGCCCTTCACGCCCGAAGATCTCGCCAAGCTCGAGAAGCGCATGAAGAAGATCGTCAAGGACGCGCAGCGCTTCTCGCGCCGGGTCGTCGCGGATATCGCCGACGCGCGTGCGGAACTCGCGGACGAGCCGTTCAAGCTCGAGCTCATCGACGACAAGTCCGGTATCGACGATCCGGAGATCATGGAGGTCGGCGGTAACGAGCTGACCATCTACGACAATCTCAACCCGCGTACCGGTGAACTCGTCTGGAAGGACCTCTGCCGCGGTCCGCACCTGCCGACCACCAAATACATTCCGGCATTCAAGCTCACGCGCAGCTCTGCCGCGTACTGGCGCGGTGACCAGGACAACGCCGATCTGCAGCGCATCTACGGCACTGCGTGGGAGTCCACGGAAGCGCTCGACCGCCACCTCGAACTGCTCGCCGAGGCCGAACGTCGCGACCACCGCAAGCTCGGCGCCGAACTCGACCTGTTCTCGTTCCCGGACGAACTCGGCTCGGGTCTGCCCGTGTTCCACCCCAAGGGCGGCATCATCCGGCAGGAGATGGAGAACTATTCCCGCGAGCGGCACGTCGCCGCCGGGTACGACTTCGTCAACACGCCGCACATCACCAAGGGCCATCTCTACGAGATCTCCGGCCACCTCGACTGGTACCGCGACGGCATGTTCCCGGCCATGCACATCGACGAGGAACTCAACGACGACGGCACGGTCCGCAAGCCCGGCCAGGACTACTACCTCAAGCCGATGAACTGCCCGATGCACGACCTGATCTTCCGTTCCCGCGGCCGGTCGTACCGTGAGCTGCCGCTGCGGATGTTCGAGTTCGGCTCCGTGTACCGGTACGAGAAGTCGGGCGTCATCCACGGCCTGACCCGCGTGCGCGGAATGACGCAGGACGACGCGCACATCTTCTGCACGCCCGAGCAGATGCGCGACGAGCTCACCTCGGTGCTGAACTTCATCCTGGAACTGCTCCGGGACTACGGACTCGACGACTACTACCTCGAGTTGTCGACCAAGAACCCGAAGAAGTTCGTCGGCAGCGACGAACTGTGGGAGACCGCCACCGATACGCTGCGCGAGGTCGCCGAGGCCTCGGGTCTGCACCTCGTCCCCGATCCCGGCGGCGCCGCGTTCTACGGCCCGAAGATCTCGGTGCAGGTCACCGATGCGCTCGGTCGCAACTGGCAGATGTCCACGATTCAGCTCGACTTCAACCTGCCGGAGCGGTTCGAGCTGGAGTACACCGGATCGGACGGCGCCAAGCACCGTCCGGTGATGATCCACCGCGCGCTGTTCGGCTCGATCGAGCGGTTCTTCGGTGTGCTCACCGAGCACTACGCGGGGGCGTTCCCGGCGTGGCTCTCCCCGGTACAGGTCGTCGGTATCCCCGTCGCCGCCGACTTCGAAGACCACCTCTTCGACGTCGTCGCCGCCCTGAAGGCCGAGGGCATCCGCGCCGAGGTCGACATCTCGGACGACCGGATGCAGAAGAAGATCCGCACCCACACCACTCAGAAGGTGCCGTTCATGCTGCTCGCCGGTGAGCGCGACGTCGCGGCCGGCGCGGTGAGCTTCCGGTTCCGTGACGGCACGCAGATCAACGGGGTGCCTGTCGACGAGGCCGTGCGGATCGTCGTCGACTGGGTGCGCCGCCGCGAGAACGCATCGCCCACCGCCGAACTGGTACAGCCGGCCGGGGCGGGCGGGCAGCCGTGACCGGCGGCCCCGTCGACGAGTCGGGTGCGTACACCGACCCTGCCGCTGCACCGGCAGGTGACCCCCGCCGAACCCCGGAACCGGCCGACACGGCCGACGGGCTCGTCGACCGGGGCGTAGGCGACCGCGACCACCTGCAGCGACTGTGGTCTCCGCACCGCATGTCGTACATCACCGAGTCGCCCGGTGCGCGCAGCGAACCGTACGAGCCGTTCACCGACATCCCCAAGATGCCGGACGAAGAGGGCCTCGTCGTCGCCCGCGGTGAATTCGTGTATGCGGTGCTCAACCTCTATCCGTACAACCCCGGCCACCTCATGGTCGTGCCGTACCGGCGGGTTGCGAATCTCGAGGACCTCACCGCCGAGGAGAGCGCCGAACTCATGGCGTTCGCCCAGCGCGCCCTCCAGGTGATCAAGAAGGTGTCGCGGCCGCACGGCTTCAACGTCGGTCTCAACCTCGGCGCGGCCGCGGGAGGCTCACTGTCCGAGCACCTGCACCTGCACGTGGTGCCCCGCTGGGGCGGAGATGCCAACTTCATCACGGTCCTCGGAGGCTCCAAGGTGATGGTGCAACTGCTGCGCGACACCCGGGCACTTCTGGCGTCGGCCTGGGACGAGTGAGAAACTCACGACAAGTGCAGGTTCCTGCACCCGTCGGCGGTAGCGTCGACCGTGCGCTTCCCGGCCGTGGCAGGATCGTGTCCCGGGCACAACGGTCGAATCGGAAAACGGGGGTCGAACAATGCTGAGCTTCTTCGGGCGCGCGTCGGTGTCGAAGGCCACCGCGCCGCTCGGCAAGGCGTTGATCCGAACCGGACTGACGCCGGACGCCGTGACCGTCATCGGCACCGTCGCGACGATCGTTGCCGCCGTGACGCTGTTCCCCATCGGCGAGTTGTTCTGGGGAGCACTGGCGATCTGGATATTCGTCATGTTCGACATGCTCGACGGGGCGATGGCGCGAGCGCGCGGCGGCGGCACCCGGTTCGGCGCGGTCCTCGACGCGACCTGTGACCGGGTTGCCGACGGTGCGATCTTCGCCGGTCTGGCGTGGTGGGCGGTGTACCACGAGGACAGTCGCCCGCTCCTCGTCGCGACCCTGATCTGCCTGGTGTGCTCGCAGGTCATCTCCTACGCCAAGGCCAGGGCCGAGGCCAGCGGGCTCTCGGCGGACGGCGGCCTGATCGAGCGTCCCGACCGCCTGGTCATCGTCCTCGTCGGCGCCGGCTTCACCGGTCTCGGTCTCGACTGGGCAATCCACATCGCCATGTGGCTGCTTGCCGCCGGTTCGGTGATCACGGTGTTCCAGCGGGTTCTCGCCGTGCGGAACTCGCCCAGCGCGCGGGAGTTGCTCCCGATCGCCACGGGTACCCCCGCGGACACGAACGACGAGAACGAGGGCGACCGGTGAGGCCCGCCGATCGCGCCGCGGACCTCGGGTACGCGGCGGGATGGCGCGTGGTGCGTGCGCTTCCCGAAGGACTCGCCCGTCGTCTGTTCGACACCGGTGCGGACTACGCCGCGCGCCGGGGCGGGGGTCCGCAGCAGTTGCGTCGCAATCTGGCCCGGGTGCTGGGCACGGCGCCGGACCAGGTTCCCGACGAACTCGTTCGGGCATCGTTGCGGTCCTATGCCCGCTACTGGCGTGAAGCGTTCCGGTTGCCGTCCATGGATCTGGACGAGACGGCGGTGTCGATCGACGACGCCATCGAAGGGCGCGAACATCTCGACGCGGCACTCGCGGCGGGACGCGGTGCGATCCTGGCTCTGCCGCACAGCGGTAACTGGGATCTCGCCGGGGTGTGGTGTGTGCGGCACACGGGAGGCTTGGCGACGGTCGCCGAGCGGTTGCGTCCGGAAGCGCTGTACAAGCGATTCGTCGAATACCGCGAAGGGCTGGGATTCGAAATCTTTCCTCTCACCGGTGGGGAGATCCCGCCGTTCGTCGAACTCGCCGAAAGGTTGCGGGAGAACAAGGTGGTCTGCCTGCTCGGCGAGCGTGACCTCGCCCGAAAGGGCGTCCCGGTCACCTTCTTCGGCGAGCCCACACGTATGCCCGCCGGACCTGCGAAGCTTGCCCTCGAGACGGGGGCGGCGCTGCTTCCGGTCCATTGCTGGTTCACCGAGGACGGGTGGGGATTTCGCGTGCATCCCGAGATCGACGTGACCGGAGGTGTCGAGACGGCGACGCAGGCTCTCGCCGACCGGTTCGCCGCCGACATCGCCGCTCACCCGGCAGACTGGCACATGCTGCAGCCGTTGTGGCTCGACGACTTGTCCGAGGCTCGCCGCGCCCGAATGGAGGCGTAAGTGAAGATCGGAATGGTCTGCCCGTATTCGTTCGACGTGCCCGGCGGAGTCCAGGCGCACGTCGCGGACCTTGCCGAGGTGCTCATCGCGCGCGGCCACGACGTGAGCGTCCTCGCGCCGGCCTCGGAGGACACCGTGCTGCCGGACTTCGTGACCTCCGCCGGCCGCGCAGTGGGAATTCCGTACAACGGGTCGGTGGCACGGCTCAGCTTCGGGCCCGTCTCCTACGCGCGGGTGCGGCGGTGGATCAACGACAACGACTTCGACGTCCTGCACATCCACGAGCCCAACGCACCGAGCCTGTCGATGCTGGCGCTCAAGATCGCGGAAGGTCCCATCGTCGCCACGTTCCACACCTCCACCACCAAGTCGCTGGTGCTGAGCACGTTCCAAGGTGTCCTGCAGCCGTACCTGGAGAAGATCACCGGCCGCATCGCCGTGTCCGAACTCGCTCGCCGGTGGCAGGTCAACTCCCTCGGTGCGGACGCGGTGGAGATTCCCAACGGCGTCGACGTCCCGTTCTTCCAGCACACCCCGCCGCTGCCGGGTTACCCCCGAGCGGGTCGCACGGTGCTGTTCCTCGGAAGGTACGACGAACCCCGCAAGGGCATGGAAGTCCTGCTCGGAGCGTTGCCCACGATCGTCGCGCGCTATCCCGACATCGAAATCCTGGTCGTCGGTCGCGGTGACGAGGACAAACTCCGCAAGGATGCGGGACCACACGCCCGCCACCTGCGACTGCTCGGGCAGGTCGACGACGATATGAAGGCCGCCGCGATGCGTGGGGCGGACGTGTACTGCGCTCCGAACCTCGGTGGTGAGAGTTTCGGCATCGTCCTCGTGGAGGCGCTCGCTGCGGGCACCGCCGTGGTGGCGTCCGAACTCGATGCGTTCCGTCGTGTTCTGCGTGACGGCCGTGCCGGTGTCCTCGTTCCCGTGGGCGACTCGCAGGCGCTCGCCCAGGGGATCCTCGACGTGCTCGACGACGACACGCGCCGTGATGCGCTCGTGGAGGCGGGCACGGAGATCGTCGGCTGCTACGACTGGCCGGTCGTCGCCGAGCAGATCCTCCGGGTGTACGAGACGGTCACCGTCGGCGCCGGGCGCGTTCGCGAGGTGCGCTCGTGACACTCAGTGCACTGACAATCCTCGTTCTCGCGCTCGTCGCGGCAGTCGTTGTGGCCGTGGGGTTCTGGGCGTACTCCGTCGCGAACCGGCTCGACCGGCTCCATGTGCGCTCGGATCTGTCGTGGCTCGCGCTCGACGCCGCACTCGCACGACGCGCCGTGGTCGCGAGAAGCATCGCGGCGTCCATCTCCGCGTCGGAGGGCCGGAGCCTGGCACATCTCGCGGACGTCGCCGAACGCGCCGACCGAGGCCACCGCGAAGCCGCGGAGAACGAGTTGTCCGCGGCACTCGCCAAGGTCGACACCGATCGGCTGCGTTCGCCGCTGGTCGCCGAACTCGCCGACGCCGAAGCGCGCGTGCTCATCGCTCGCCGTTTCCACAACGACGCGGTGCGCGACACGCTGGCGCTGCGGACCCGGCGAACCGTGCAGTGGCTGCATCTCGGCGGCACCGCCCCCCTGCCGACCTACTTCGAAATCGCCGAGCGGGCGGGGACATCCGTCCCGGTGTCCGCTCAGGCTGTGGCAGTCCGTCCGGCACCGAGCTCACCCGCTGCCAGCTCACCCGCCCCGAGTTCGCCTGCGCCTGTACCCGACCGCGCGCGCACGTCGGCGCGCGTGGTGTTGCTCGACGACGAAGGGCGGGTGCTGCTCCTGCGCGGGCACGACCCCACGACCCCCGAGGCGCATTTCTGGTTCACGGTGGGTGGCGCCGTCGAACCGGGGGAGAGCCTGCTGGATGCGGCGATCCGGGAGATCGCCGAGGAAACGGGACTCCACGTCGATCCGGATCAGGTGTTCGGGCCCATGTGGCGGCGCGTGGCGGTCTTCCCGTTCAACGGTGAGGTACTGCATTCCGAGGAACTGTTCTTCGCCGTGCAGGTACCCGCGTTCGAACCCGGAGCGGACGGATTCACCGACCTCGAACGCCGGATGAGCCTCGAGCACCGCTGGTTCGATCCGGCCGGGGTCCGGGAGCTGGTCGGGGCGGGGGAGTCCGTCTATCCGCAGGATCTGCCGCAGTTGCTCGACGAGGCACGTGCGGTCGCGGCCCGGCATCGCGAACCCGAGGTCCGCGCAATTCGCTGACGCGGCAGGCAGACACGGTAAGGCCAGCCCACCGTGACTGGCTATGGGCGGTGCCGGTGCGCGTCCATAGACTCGCCGTATCGCGCAGGCCGATCCGTGCTGCGGCGTTTCCGTGTCGACCTCTTCCAGGAGTCCTGCTGTGAGCACCCCACAATCCACGTCCGTTACCGGCACCGCTCGCGTCAAGCGCGGCATGGCCGAGATGCTCAAGGGCGGGGTGATCATGGACGTGGTCACACCCGATCAGGCCAAGATCGCCGAGGACGCGGGCGCCGTCGCGGTCATGGCTCTCGAGCGGGTGCCGGCCGACATCCGCGCGCAGGGGGGTGTCTCCCGCATGAGCGACCCGGACATGATCGACGGCATCATCGAGGCCGTCTCCATCCCGGTGATGGCGAAGGCGCGGATCGGTCATTTCGTGGAGGCGCAGATCCTGCAGTCCCTCGGCGTCGACTACATCGACGAGTCCGAGGTGCTCACCCCGGCCGACTACGAGCACCACATCGACAAGTTCGCGTTCACCGTGCCGTTCGTGTGCGGCGCCACCAACCTCGGTGAGGCGCTGCGGCGGATCAACGAGGGCGCTGCCATGATCCGGTCGAAGGGCGAGGCCGGAACCGGTGACGTGTCCAACGCGACCACCCACATGCGGCGGATCCGGCAGGACATCCGGCGACTGGGTTCGCTTCCCGAAGACGAACTCTTCGTTGCCGCAAAAGAACTTCAGGCACCCTACGACCTCGTCGTGGAGGTTGCGAAGGCCGGTAAGCTGCCGGTCACCTTGTTCACCGCCGGTGGCATCGCGACCCCCGCCGATGCGGCCATGATGATGCAACTCGGAGCCGAAGGTGTCTTCGTCGGTTCCGGCATCTTCAAGTCCGGAAATCCGGCGCAGCGTGCGGCCGCGATCGTCAAGGCCACCACTTTCCACGACGACCCCGATGTCCTGGCGAAGGTGTCCCGGGGTCTCGGTGAGGCCATGGTGGGAATCAACGTCGACGAGATCCCGGAACCTCACCGCCTGGCAGAGCGCGGCTGGTGAGCGTCGTCGATCGCTGACGACACAGAGCGGCGCACCCGGTGTTTTCCGGGTGCGCGGCGTGCGGTCGGATTATCCGGAGTAATCGCGCAGGGTGAACACGAACCCTATGGCGATGACGACGACAGCGAGAATGTAGACGACGATCCGGAGCCACACCGGCCCGTAGAAACTCACCGCGATCGCGGCCGCAAGTGCCGCGATGATCATCAGCACGCCGTAGAGCGGCGTGCGCTGAGGGTCTTCCCGGCGATGGTGCCCCGTGTCGGCCATGGGTGCATTCTGCCCGCTCGGCGAGCGTGTTGGCAGCGGAACCGGTCGAACCGGCCCACATTGTCAGCCGGTCTACGGCAGCCATCGAGGTGCGTGGATCGCCGTGACCGCGACGTCGTCCTGGACGCCGGACCCGAGAGCCCCGAGCAGTTGCCGCACCGCGGCGACGGTGTCCGTGGCGGTCGCGGGCGTCGTTGCCCTGGCGAACTCGAGCAGCGACTCCTCGCCGTACCGGTCCTGAACGGTGTCCGCGATACGCGCCTCGGTCACCCCGTCGGTGTAGAGGAGCAGCGTGTCGCCGGGATCGAGCCGGACCTGCGCGGTGACGAAACGCGGATCGGCGAGCAGTCCGACCGGGTGCCCTCCCACCATGGGCAGATAGTCGGCCGTGCCGTCCGCTCGCATCAGTACGGCCGGTGGGTGGCCGCCGGTGGCAAGGGAGATCACGAAGCTCCCCGCGCGGGTGCCGGGGGTGATGGTGCCGAACACGATCGTGCAGAACGGCGCCCGGGGCTCACCGTCGCGGGATTCACGCGCCCGTTCCTCGAGGAACGCGGTGTTGAGTACGCCGAGTACCGCGACCGGGTCGGACTCGTGCACCGCCGCGGCGCGCAGCGTGTACCGGACCATCGACGTCGCCACCGCCGCGCGGGCACCCTTACCGCACACGTCACCGAGATACAGACCCCACGAATCGGTGCCGAGCGGGAACAGATCGTAGAAATCTCCACCGACCTCGTCCGGGGACGCGATGTGATAGTGAGCGGCGACGTCGAGTCCGGGTACTTGGGGCAGGGCCGGCGGCAGGAGGGTGGTCTGCAGGACCGCGGTGATGCGCTGAAGTCGTTCGCGTTCCTTCTCGGCCTCGCGCCGCGCACGGAGCAGTTCGATCTCGTAGGCGCGTCGTTCCCTCGCGTCGAACAGCGTGGTCCGGACGAGGACGGGCCGTCCCGCTGCGTCCCTCTCGAGGTTCGAGGTCACCAGAACCGGAAGCCGCGACCCGTTCGCCGCCGTCAATTCCAATGCGATTCCGCCGATTTCGCCGTGAAGCAGGAGAAGTGGCGCGAAATGGGTCTCGTGGTAGATGCGTCCACCCACGGACAGCAGATCGGAGAAGTATCGCCGGCCCACGAGGTCCTCGCGCGGATAGCCGAGCCACGCCAGGAGCGTCGTGTTGATCTTCACGATGCGTCCGTCGGGGAGGGTCGTCATGTAGCCGCAGGGAGCATTCTCGTACAGGCTTTCCGCGCTTTCCTGGAGGCTTTGCCCGAGGGCTGCGCTCCCCGGTTCGTCGTCCGGGTGCGCGCCCGGCAGGTCGCGTCGCGCGGGCAGATCCTCGGGATGGGGCGGGGTCGTCATCCGATCCGTGACACGAACTCGGCGATGGCGGCGGCCGTCTCGTCCGGGGCACTGAGCTGTGGGCAGTGGCCTGTCGCATCCAGCGTCACGAGTTCGCTGCCGGGGATGGCCGCATGGACGAAAGCGCCCACTTCCGGCGGTGCGATGGCGTCGCGCGAGCATTGCGCGACGAGCGTGGGCACCGAAACCGCCGCAAGATCGTCGCGGTTGTCCGACAGGAAGGTCACGCGCGCGAAGACACGGGCGATGGCGGGGTCGGTGCGGCAGAACAGATCGGTCAGTTCGTCGCCGAGTACCGGACGCTCCGGGTTCCCCATGATGACCGGCGCCATCGCACCCGACCAGCCCAGATAGTTCGCTTCCAGTGCCTCGAGAAGCTCGTCGATGTCCTCGGCGCTGAACCCGCCCCGGTATCCGGTGGCCGGGTCGTCGATGAAGCACGGCGACGGCACGAGGAGAACCAGGCCGCTGAACGCGTCGGGGTCCTGTGCCGCGGCGAGAACCCCCATCATCGCGCTCACCGAATGACCCACGAAGACAACGGGTCCCAGTCCGAGATCACGGCACACCTCGAGCGCGTCCTCGGCGTAGCTGTCGAGAGTCGAGTACCGCGACGCGCTCCATGCGGACAGGTCCGAGCGGCCGGCTCCGACATGGTCGAACCGCACCACGGTGAAGTCCTGTTCCAGGGTGGGAACCACGAGACGCCACAGACTCTGATCACAGCCGAAACCGTGTGCCAGCACGATCGCCGGGGCGCCTCGGCGTCCGGTTACGGTGACGTGGTTCCTGCTCGGTGTCCGCACGTGGTTCCCCATGTCCACCCTCCCTTGCGTGAGAGAGTGCCACAAATCGGGCCCTTGCGGAGACTACGTGCTCGTCGACCTGCGGAGGAGCAACTGCGTGTCCGTTCCGGCCTGCCGCTAGCCTTCAACGGGTACGGAGCAGAGAAGGGGCCCCTATGGCGAAGATCGAAGACATCCTGGCGCTGGAACGGATCGAGAACGACATCTTCCGAGGTATCGCGACCGAGACGTTGCTGCAGCGGACATTCGGCGGTCAGGTGGCCGGGCAGTCCCTCGTGTCCGCGGTGCGCACCGTCGATCCGGACTTCGGTGTGCACTCGCTGCACGGCTACTTCCTGCGTCCGGGGAATCCGGACAAAAGCATCGTGTACCAGGTCGAACGGATGCGGGACGGACGCTCGTTCGCCACCCGGCGGGTCACGGCCGTACAGGACGGCAAGGCGATCTTCACGATGTCGGCGTCGTTCCACATCGAGGACCACGGCATCGAGCATCAGGACGTGATGCCCGCGGTGCCGATGCCTGACGAGCTGACCGACGCCATGGACTCACCCGACCCCGAATACCGGTGGGTGAACCGGGAGTGGTCGGAATGGGAGTTCCGGTTCGTACCGCAGGATCGCATCGTGCGACGCGACGGCTCGGCCTCCCAGCAGCAGTTGTGGTTCCGGTCGCGCCTGCCGCTGCCGGACGACCCGGTTCTCCACGTGTGCACGCTCGCTTATATGAGCGACATGACGCTGCTCGGTTCGTCGATGGTCATCCACCGCGACGAGGACATCCAGGGCGCCTCGCTCGACCACGCCATGTGGTTCATGCGCCCGTTCCGCGCCGACGACTGGCTGCTCTACGATCAGACCTCTCCGGCCGCGGGATTCGGGCGCGCACTGACCCAGGGCAGAATCTTCGACAGCCGTGGACAATTCGTCGCTGCCGTCGTGCAGGAGGGCCTCAGCCGCACGCCGCGGCCGTAGGTGGCTTCCCCCGGGAGAAGGTACGAATACATGACCACGACGCCGACCATCGGGGTGCTCGCACTGCAAGGCGACGTGCGGGAGCATCGCGCAGCACTCGAGGCCGCCGGTGCCCGCACGATCGCTCTTCGCCGCGCCGGTGAACTCGACGCTGTCGACGGGATAGTGATCCCGGGTGGGGAGTCCACCACGATGAGCCGGTTGCTGCGCGTGTTCGATCTGCTCGACCCGGTGCGATCCCGGCTCGGGGAGGGGATGCCCGCATACGGTTCGTGTGCCGGGATGATCCTGCTCGCCTCCGAGGTTCTCGACACGCGACCGGACGCCGAGCACCTCGACGCGCTCGACATCACCGTGCGCCGCAATGCGTTCGGTCGGCAGGTCGATTCGTTCGAGGAGGACCTCGATGTGAGGGGCGTCGAGGGTGGTCCGGTCCGGGCGGTGTTCATCCGGGCCCCGTGGGTCGAGAGGACAGGACCGGACGTCGAAGTCCTCGCCACGGTGCCCACCGGACCTGCTGCGGGCCGCGTCGTCGCGGTGAGGCAGGGCGCGGTGTTCGCGACCTCGTTCCACCCCGAGGTGGGCGGTGATCTGCGAGTGCACCGGCTCTTCGTCGATGCGGTGCGCGTACACGCGTGATCCGGCAGGTAGAATCGGCTCTCCGAACAGTCGGTAGTGATCCGACGTACCTCGCCGGAAGGGGCTCCAAGCGAATGAGCGGCCACTCCAAATGGGCCACCACCAAGCACAAGAAGGCGGTCATCGACGCCAAGCGCGGGAAGATGTTCGCGAAACTCATCAAGAACATCGAGGTGGCAGCCCGGACGGGTGGTGGTGACCCCGCCGGAAACCCGACGCTGTTCGACGCCATCCAGAAGGCGAAGAAGAGCTCGGTCCCGAACGACAACATCGAGCGGGCCCGTAAGCGCGGCGGCGGCGAAGAAGCCGGTGGCGCCGACTGGCAGACCATCATGTACGAGGGCTACGGCCCCAACGGTGTCGCGGTGCTCATCGAGTGTCTGACCGACAACCGCAACCGCGCAGCGGGCGAGGTCCGCACCGCCATGACCCGCAACGGCGGGAACATGGCCGATCCCGGTTCGGTGGCCTACCTGTTCACCCGCAAGGGCGTCGTCGTGCTCGACAAGGGCGAGCGCTCGGAGGACGAGATCCTCGAGGTCGTGCTCGAAGCAGGCGCCGAGGAGATCAACGACCTGGGTGACCAGTTCGAGGTGGTCTCCGAAGCCGGCGATCTCATCGCGGTACGCACCGCGCTGGTGGACGCGGGTATCGACTACGACTCGGCCGATCCCGATTTCCGGGCGTCCGTTGAGGTCCCCGTCGATGCGGAAGGCGCGCGCAAGGTCTTCAAGCTCGTCGACGCGCTGGAAGACTGCGACGACGTGCAGAACGTGTACACCAACGTCGATGTCTCCGACGAGGTCCTCGCCGAACTCGAAGACTGACCCCCCGGCGTCCGCCGGCCGATCGCGTGTCGGACCGGCGGGCGGCGGACCCGTTCCGATAGGCTATCGAACAATTGTTCGTAGTGCGTAAGGGGTATGACGGGTGCGTGTGATGGGTGTCGACCCGGGGCTGACGCGATGCGGCTTCGGGATCGTGGACGCCGGCCGGGGGCGGGAGGTCACCGCCGTGGCCGTCGACGTCGTCCGGACGCCCACCGATCTCGACCTTGCGACACGACTGCTGCAGATCTCCGATGCGGCAGAGACCTGGCTCGACCGGTACCGGCCCGAGGTCGTCGCGGTCGAACGAGTTTTCTCGCAGAACAACGTCCGTACCGCGATGGGAACGGCGCAGGCCGGGGGAGTGGTCGCACTGTCCGCCGCGCGACGCGGCATACCCGTCATGTTCCACACTCCCAGCCAGGTGAAGTCGGCGGTGACCGGCAACGGTGGAGCAGACAAGAAGCAGGTGACCGCGATGGTCACCCGCATCCTCGGGCTGGCGCAGGCACCGAAACCCGCCGACGCCGCGGATGCTCTCGCCCTGGCGATCTGCCATTGCTGGCGGGCGCCGATGATGGCCCGCATGGCCGCGGCGGAAGCCGCTGCGGCAGAACAGAAACGACGTTACGAGGCACGGTTGCGGGAGCAGGCCGCAGCCCGGAAGGCAGGAACACGGTGATCTCCTCCGTCCGCGGCGAGGTCCTCGAGATCGCACTCGACCACGTCGTCATCGAATCGGCGGGGCTGGGCTACCGCGTCAACGCGACCCCGGCAACCCTGGCGACCATGCGACGCGGCGAGCACGCGCGGCTCATGACGGCGATGATCGTGCGCGAGGACTCGATGACCCTGTTCGGGTTCGCCGATCCCGATGCCCGCGATCTGTTCGGGCTCCTGTTGACCGTCTCCGGCGTCGGACCCCGGCTCGCGATGGCGACGCTCGCCGTCCTCGAACCGGACGCGTTGCGGGCGGCGCTGTCGGACGGCAACACCGCCGCCCTCACCCGGGTTCCGGGAATCGGCAAGCGTGGCGCCGAACGGATGATCGTGGAACTGCGCGACAAGGTCGCCGCGTTCGGCGGCAACGGCGCGCCTCCACTGTCGGCCGTGCCCGCATCGCCGGTGCGCGAGCAGGTCGTCGAGGCGCTCGTCGGTCTCGGTTTCCCGCTCAAACAGGCGGAGCAGTCCACCGACACGGTGCTGGCCGATGCCCCGGACGCCGACACGTCCACCGCGCTGCGGGCGGCGCTGTCGTTGCTGGGTAAGTCCCGGTGACCGGCGACGACCTGCCCGACGAGGGCGGTTCGTACGACGATCCGCACGACTCTCCGGTGACGGCCGCGTTCACCGCGACCGACGGTGACATCGAAACAAGCTTGCGTCCGAAGAGTCTCGACGACTTCATCGGGCAGCCCAGAGTGCGCGAGCAACTCCAGCTGGTGTTGCGCGGCGCGACCATGCGCGGCGGCACACCCGACCACATCCTTCTCTCCGGTCCTCCCGGGCTGGGCAAGACGTCCATGGCGATGATCATCGCCGCCGAGTTGGGAGCGTCGCTGCGCCTGACGTCCGGTCCGGCGCTCGAGCGTGCGGGCGACCTCGCGGCGATGCTGTCGAACCTCGTCGAGGGCGACGTCCTGTTCATCGACGAGATCCACCGGATCGCGCGCCCGGCCGAGGAGATGCTCTACCTCGCCATGGAGGATTTCCGGGTCGACGTGGTGGTGGGGAAGGGGCCGGGAGCTACTTCCATACCCCTGGAGGTCGCGCCGTTCACGCTCGTCGGTGCCACCACCCGCTCCGGTGCTCTCACCGGTCCGTTGCGCGACCGGTTCGGGTTCACCGCCCACATGGATTTCTACGAACCCGCGGAGTTGCAGCTCATCCTGCGGCGTTCGGCGACGATTCTGGGTATCGACCTGCACGACGACGCGAGCGCCGAGATCGCCGGACGCTCGCGCGGCACACCTCGCATCGCCAACCGGTTGCTGCGCCGGGTGCGCGACTACGCCGAAGTCCGGGCAGACGGTGTCGTGACACGCGACATCGCCCGCGCGGCGCTCGAGGTGTACGACGTCGATCCGATCGGCCTCGATCGCCTCGACCGCGCGGTGCTCGGCGCTCTGGTGCGCAGCTTCGGTGGTGGGCCGGTCGGCGTGTCGACATTGGCGGTGGCGGTCGGCGAGGAGCCGGGAACCGTCGAGGAGGTCTGCGAGCCGTTCCTCGTGCGTGCCGGAATGATCGCCCGCACGCCACGTGGTCGCGTCGCGACGCAGGCGGCCTGGCTGCAGCTCGGACTGACTCCGCCCCCGGAGGCAGCCACCGGTGGCATCGAGGTGCGCGCACGGGAACCGCAGCTCGATCGAACCGGTGAGGGTCCGGGACCACCCGGGGTCTAGCACCCCGTGCGCGTGGTCGTAGGGTCTGCGGCGAGGTAATGGCACACTGGTTTATTGCATCGGTCCGTGGAGGCCGATTCCGACGTCGAGCCGGCCCTGCTGCCGCCACGACACTGGCTACAACCGAGGACTGACTTCAACGATGGAACTGCTATTCCCGCTCCTGATTCTCGCCTTGCTCGTCCCGACCTTCCTGGGCGTACGGCGTCAGAAGAAGGAAATGGCCAAGGTAGCGGAGCTGCAGGACTCGCTGCGCATCGGCGACCGCGTCATGACGACGGCAGGCCTGCACGCCACGGTGGTCTCGCTCGCGGAGGACACGGTCGAACTCGAGATCGCACCGGGCGTCGTGACCACATGGTCGCGCCTGGTCGTTCGTGAGCGCGTCGAGCCCGCGCACGACTCCGCAGACGACGGCGGCATCGTGTCGCTGGGCAAGGACGACCCGTCCGAAGGGCGTCCCACCGAGCACTGACGCCGACGCTGCGGCGCACCGAGACATTGTGTCGGCGCCGATGCGGCTGCGTGGCCGCCCCACGCGCGTAATGCGCCTCTGAGGGCTGCTCATCTCCGATTCCACTCACTCGTATCGAGGAGACACACACACCGTGGCACCTTCCAATGGATCGGTGCATCCCGCGCGTTCGCTCGCCCTGTTCGGGGTGATCCTGGTAGCGCTGTATGCATTGGTCTTCTTCACCGGGGACAAGTCGCCGGCTCCCAAGCTCGGCATCGATCTGCAGGGCGGCACCCGGGTGACGCTCACCGCGCGCACCCCGGACGGCAGCAGCCCGAGCGCCGACAGCTTGAAGCAGGCTCAGCAGATCATCGAAACCCGCGTCAACGGGCTCGGTGTATCGGGCTCGGAGGTGGTCGTCGACGGCGACAACCTGGTGATCACGGTGCCCGGCGACGACAGCTCGCAGGCGAAGACGCTCGGACAGACGGCGCGGCTCTATATCCGTCCCGTGCTCGGAGGACCGATCGCAAGCTCCAACTCGGCGGCCGAGCAGCCTGTCGAGGAGGACGGCCCCGCCGACGGCGCCCCGGCCCCGGAATCGGAGACGGACGCTCCGGCAGAAGCTCCGCCGGCCGAAGAAGAGGGTCAGGCACCCGCCACGGACGGCGCGGAGCCGCAGGGCCGTCCGTTCCCGGCACAGAACCCGACGGACGCGCCGGTCGAACCGGGCGAGCCCGCGGACACACCTGCGCCTGCGACAGACGCTCCCGCGACGGACGCTCCCGCCGAAGCCCCGGCCGCCGACGCGGTTCCCGGAAGCCCGCAGGCAGAGGCCGCCGACCAGATCGCTGCGGCCCGGGCCCTCCGTCAGAGTTCCGACCCTGCCGTTCAGCAGGAGGCGGCTCTCTCGCTCGACTGTTCGGCTGCCGACCCGCTCGCGGGCAACGACGATCCGGCACTTCCGCTCGTGGCCTGCTCGACGGACGACACCTCCGTCTACCTGCTCGGCCCGAGCATCATCGACGGACAGCAGATCGCCGACGCGTCCTCGGGATTCAACTCTCAGCAGTCCCGCTACGAGGTCAGCTTGACCTTCGACACCGAGGGCAGCAACACGTGGGCGCAGTTCACCGCCGCCAACATCGGTAAGCAGGCCGCCTTCACCCTCGACTCGCAGGTGGTCAGCGCTCCGGTCATCCAGGGTGCGACGCCCGCGGGCAGTGCCACCTCGATCACCGGCAACTTCACCAACACTCAGGCGAGCGAACTCGCGAACACGCTCAAGTACGGTTCGTTGCCACTGTCCTTCGTCGCATCGGAAGCCGAGACCGTCTCGGCCACCCTCGGATTCGCTTCTCTCGAAGCGGGTCTGATCGCGGGTGCCGTCGGACTGGTCCTGGTGTTCCTGTTCTGCCTGGTCTACTACCGGATGCTCGGTATCCTCACCGCGTTGTCCCTCATCCTGTCCGGGCTGGCGGTCTACGCGGTGATGGTGCTCCTCGGCCGGTACATCGGATTCACGCTCGACCTCGCCGGAATCGCGGGCCTGATCATCGGTATCGGCATGACCGCAGACTCGTTCGTGGTCTTCTTCGAACGCATCAAGGACGAGATCCGCGAAGGCCGGAGCTTCCGCTCCGCAGTGCCGCGAGGCTGGGCCCGTGCCCGTCGTACCATCCTGTCCGGCAATGCGGTCAGCTTCATCGCCGCAGCGGTGCTGTACGTTCTCGCGGTCGGACAGGTGCGAGGGTTCGCCTTCACCCTGGGTCTGACCACGATCCTGGACGTCGTGGTGGTCTTCCTCGTGACCTGGCCGCTCGTGCACCTGGCCTCGCGGTCGAAGTTCTGGTCCAAGCCGAGCGTGAACGGTCTGGGCGCAATTCAGCAGGTGGCGCACGAGCGCCAGCTCGCTGCGGTAGCGGCGAAGGAGGCGTGACCATGACCGACACGACAACAGCGGAACGACCCACCACGCGTCGCGGAACACTTGCCGGGCTCTACACCGGTACCGGCGCCTTCGAGATCGTCGGGCAGCGCAAACGCTGGTACATCGTGACCGCGGTGATCGTGCTGCTCGCGTTGCTGAGCATGCTCGTGCGCGGCTTCACGTGGGGCATCGACTTCGAAGGCGGCACCCGCATCCAGATGCCGGTCGTCGCCGATGTGACCACCGAGAACGTCGAGACCGTTTTCAGCGACACGCTCGGTTTCGAGCCGGAGTCGGTCCAGACGGTCGGCGCCGGTTCGGGCGCCACCATCCAGATCCGTTCGGACACTCTCGACCAAGGACAGGTCGCCGCCGTGCAGTCGGCACTGTTCGAGGAGTTCCAGCCGGCCGGCGCCGACGGGCAGCCCTCGATCAACTCGATCAGCGTCGCGGACGTGAGCGAGACGTGGGGCAGCCAGATCACCGACAAGGCACTCATCGCCTTGGTGGTGTTCCTGGTGATCGTCAGCGTGTACATCGCGATCCGGTACGAACGGGACATGGCGGTCGCGGCGATCGCCGCCCTGTTCTTCGACATGATCGTCACCGCGGGTGTGTACGCGCTCGTCGGTTTCGAGGTGACGCCCGCGACCGTCATCGGCCTGCTGACCATCCTCGGTTTCTCCCTGTACGACACGGTGGTGGTGTTCGACAAGGTGGAGGAGAACACCCGGGGCATCCTGCATCTGCATCGGCGGACCTACGCAGAGCAGGCGAACCTCGCCGTGAACCAGACCCTCATGCGGTCGATCAACACGACCGTGATTTCGGTGCTGCCCGTGATCGCGCTGATGGTCGTGGCGGTGTGGTTGCTCGGGGTCGGCACGCTCAAGGATCTGGCACTCGTCCAGCTCGTGGGCATCATCGTCGGCGCGTTCTCGTCGGTGTTCTTCGCCACCCCGCTGCTCGTTACGCTGAAGGAATGGCGCGGACCGATCGCCAAGCACACCCGCAAGGTACTGGCCAAGCGCGAGGAGGCAGCGGCACGCGCCGCAGCCGCCGGAAGCGGCGAAGTCCCCGGCACCGCAGGGACTTCGGTGGCCACGCCTGCAGGTCCTCCGGCAGCCCGCTACGCGCCCGTTCAGCGAGCCCCCAGGCCGGGAGCCCGACCGACCGGAAAGCGCGCCAAGAGAAAGTCCTGATATGCCGGTGACCGAGTGGATTCAGCGAACGCACGCCTCCCGCCGGAGGGGCCGGCCACGACGCGCGGCTCTGGGCATCGCGCTTGCGGTGGTCGCGGCGGCAACGGTCTCGTGTGCCACGGAAGAAGAACGGGTGCACTCGATCGGCTACGCCATCGACAACACGGTGACCAGCTACAACGCCAACACGGTCGACGGTGCTGCGTCGGGAGCCCGGCAGGCGTTCACGCGGGTACTGCCGGGCTTCGGGTACATCGCCCCGTCGGGCTATGCCGTCTCCGACACGGACATCGGCACCGCCACCGCGGTGCCGGGGGATCCGCTCACCGTGCAGTACCGGCTCTCGCCCGACTCGGTCTACTCGGACGGTGTGCCGATGTCGTGTGACGATCTCGTACTCACCTGGGCGGCGGCGAGCGGACGGTTCACCACGCCGGACGAATCCGGCGGGCAGGTCAACGTGTTCGACTCGTCCCGGCGCGGCGGGTACGCCGACATCGACCGCGTCGACTGCCAACCCGGATCGAAAGACGCGACCGTCGTGTTCAAGGGCGGTCGCGGCGACGCGGACTGGAACACGCTCTTCGGTGCGACCGAACTGATGCCCGCCCACATTGCCGCGCGGCAGGCGGGTGTCGCCGACCTGGTCGGGGCGATCAACGGCAACAACCTCGACGACGTCCGCCGGATCGCCGAGTTCTGGAACACCGGATGGTCGCTCACGCCGGGCGAATTCGATCCCGCGTTGTTCCCGTCCGCGGGCCCGTACCGCATCGAGTCCTACACCGTGGAGGAGGGACTCGTCCTGGTCGCCAACGAACGGTGGTGGGGTAACGCACCCGGCACCGACCGGATCGTCGTCTGGCCGAGAGGGACGGAGATGACGGCTGCGGCGGAAAGCGGACAGATCCAGGTCGTCGACGTCGGCGCCGGATCCATGAGCGAGGCGCACAGGGTGGTCGGCGCCGTCGAATCGTCCACGGTGATCTCCCGCAATCTAGAACAGATCGTGTTCGCCACTCGCGGGGTCTTCGAGAATCCCGCAGCGCGCCGGGCATTCGCGCTGTGCGTTCCCCGCACGCAGTTGTTCGACGAGCTCGGTGCCTCGGGCGCGGGCTCGGGTTTCGCGACGGGCCCGGTCTCCTCGCGTCTGCTGGCGACCGATTCGCCGTTGTACCCGCAGACGGCTGGTCCCGCCGAGCGATACCTCCAACCCGACCTCGAGGCGGCGCGCGGTGAACGCACCGCGTCCGGTCAGGAACGCATGGAGGTCCGGGTCGGTTACCTCGCGCCGGACGACAGGCGGGCCCGCACCGTCGAGCTGATCGCCGCGTCGTGCCGCGACGCGGGGATCGACGTGGTCGACGCCGGATCGGAGTCGTTCGTCCCGTCCCAGCTGGGAACGGACGTCGATGCCGTGCTCGCCGGTACCGCCGCGGCGGCAGGTTCCGGTGGCACTGCCGACATGGACATCGCGCGCGGGGCGCTGCACTCGGGTACCGGCAGCAACATCGGCGGATTCGCGAACGGGCGGGTGGACGAGATTCTCGACGGACTGCTCGTCGCGGGCGACCAGCAGGGCATCTCGGGTCTCGTCGGCGACGGAGAACGGATCCTGTGGGACGAGATGCCGACTCTGCCGCTGTTCGTGCAGCCCCGCTCGATCGGGTTTGCGTCCGGGCTGGCAGCCGGGGTTCCGAATCCCACCACCGCGGGTTCGGGCTGGAACATGGACCGGTGGATACTGACAGGATGAACGTTTCTCGGACCGATTCCTCCGATTTGATCGACCAGGCCGCCGCAGCCGTCACCGCCCACACGCGGTGGGTCGACGACTTCCCGAACCCGGGTGTCCGATTCGCCGATCTCACGCCGGTGTTCGCCGACGGTCCGGCGTTCTCCTCGATCATCACCGCTCTGTCGTCGGTCGCCCCCGGTGCAGAACTGGTCGCCGGGATCGACGCCCGCGGGTTCCTGCTGGGCGGCGGCATCGCCCGCGATCTCGGCGTCGGGGTGCTGGCCGTGCGCAAGGCCGGCAAGCTTCCCCCGCCGGTGCAGACGTGCGAGTACACCCTCGAATACGGCACTGCCGCCATCGAGATCCCGGGTGATTCCAAGATTCTGCACGGGCGGCGGGTACTGATCGTCGACGACGTGCTCGCCACCGGCGGCACTCTCGGCGCGACCGTCGAACTCCTCGAGCGCGCCGGCGCCGACATCGTCGGCGTCACCGTGGTGACGGAGATCGAGGCCCTGGGCGGGCGTGCGCGGCTCGCGGGGTACCCACTGACCTCGCTCGTCCGGATCTGAGTACTACAGTTGCGGCAGGTACCGGTGGACCGGCCGTGCCCCGTACGTCCGGACAGGATCTGTCCGGACTCCGGGCGCGCGGCCGAGATGGGAGAGTGGCATGACCCAGAATCTTGATCGGTCCCAAGGCTCCGGACCGACGCCGACCCCGGCGTCGACGTCCGCATCCCGCCGTGTGCGCGCCCGGTTGGCGCGCCGCATCACGGGCCAGCGCGGTACCACCTTGAAGCCGGTTCTCGAACCGCTCGTCACGATCCATCGCGAGTTGTATCCGAAGGCCGACCTGTCGCAGCTGCAGCACGCCTACGACGTAGCGGAAGAACGCCACGCCGATCAGAAGCGCAAGTCCGGCGACCCGTACATCACCCATCCCCTCGCGGTCTCGACGATTCTCGCCGAACTGGGCATGGACACCACCACTCTCGTGGCGGCACTGCTGCACGACACCGTGGAGGACACCGGCTACAAGCTCGAAGACCTCACCGCCGATTTCGGTGAGGAGGTCGCACACCTCGTCGACGGTGTGACCAAGCTCGACAAAGTGGTGCTCGGTAACGCCGCCGAGGGCGAGACCATCCGGAAGATGATCATCGCGATGGCCCGGGACCCCCGGGTACTCGTGATCAAGGTCGCCGACCGGTTGCACAACATGCGCACGATGCGGTTCCTGCCGCCAGAGAAGCAGGCGCGCAAGGCGCGGGAGACGCTCGAGGTCATCGCACCTCTCGCACACCGGCTCGGCATGGCGACCGTCAAGTGGGAACTCGAGGATCTGTCGTTCGCGATCCTGCACCCGAAGAAGTACGAGGAGATCGTTCGCCTCGTCGCGACGCGTGCGCCCTCTCGTGACACCTATCTGGCGAAGGTCCGGGCGGAGATCAATCAGACGCTCGCGGCATCGCGTATCGATGCGGTTGTCGAGGGACGCCCCAAGCACTACTGGTCGATCTATCAGAAGATGATCGTCAAGGGCCGCGACTTCGACGACATCCACGACCTGGTCGGTGTGCGGATCCTGTGCGACGAGATACGCGACTGCTACGCCGCGGTCGGTGTCGTGCATTCGCTGTGGCAGCCCATGGCCGGACGGTTCAAGGACTACATCGCGCAGCCGCGTTACGGGGTGTACCAATCGCTGCACACCACCGTGATCGGGCCCGAGGGCAAGCCGCTCGAGGTGCAGATCCGCACGCACGAGATGCACCGCACCGCGGAGTTCGGCATCGCCGCGCACTGGCGGTACAAGGAGACCAAGGGACGCCACTCGGGCGACGTCGGCGAACTCGACGACATGGCCTGGATGCGGCAGTTGCTCGACTGGCAGCGGGAAGCCGCGGACCCGGGCGAGTTCCTCGAGTCGTTGCGGTACGACCTGGCCGTCAAGGAAATCTTCGTCTTCACCCCGAAGGGTGATGTGATCACCCTTCCGTCCGGTTCGACGCCCGTCGACTTCGCGTATGCCGTGCATACCGAGGTGGGGCATCGCTGCATCGGGGCACGTGTCAACGGCCGTCTCGTCGCGCTGGAGCGCAAACTCGAGAACGGTGAGGTCGTCGAGGTGTTCACCTCGAAGGATCCGAACGCCGGCCCGAGCCGCGACTGGCAGTCGTTCGTGGTCTCGCCGCGTGCGAAGGCGAAGATCCGCCAGTGGTTCGCGAAGGAACGGCGCGAAGAGGCGCTCGAGTCCGGTAAGGACGCGATCGGGAAGGAAGTCCGTCGCGTCGGTCTGCCGTTGCAGCGTCTGATGAACGCCGACCTGATGCTCGGTGTCGCCCGGGAACTGAAGTACTCCGACGTCTCGGCCCTCTACACCGCGGTGGGCGAGCACCACGTCTCGGCACACCATGTCGTGCAGCGCCTCGTCGCACTGCTCGGCGGTGTCGGAGGGGTGGAGGAGGAACTGGCCGAGAGGTCGACGCCGTCCACCATCCCCACCCGGTCGCGGCAGAGCGGCGACTCGGGCGTGCTGGTGCCGGGTGCACCGGGCACCGTCTCGAAGCTCGCGAAGTGCTGTACCCCGGTGCCGGGCGACGAGATCATGGGGTTCGTGACCCGCACCGGTGCGGTGAGCGTGCATCGCACCGACTGCACCAATGCCGGTTCGCTGCGTGAGCAGTCCGAGCGGATCATCGACGTCGAATGGGCGCCCTCGCCGTCGTCGGTGTTCCTCGTGGCGATCCAGATCGAGGCACTCGACCGGCACCGGCTGTTGTCGGATGTGACGAAGGCTCTCGCCGACGAGAAGGTCAATATCCTGTCCGCCTCGGTGACCACGACCGGTGATCGAGTTGCGGTGAGCCGCTTCACGTTCGAAATGGGCGATCCCAAGCACCTCGGCCACGTGCTGAACGTGGTCCGCAACGTCGAGGGTGTGTACGACGTGTACCGGGTCACCTCTGCGTCCTGACGGGCAGGGTTATCGCACCGCCTCGATGGTCACGGGCGTGATCGGCGTGCCGCCGCCGAGTGGATTGGTGCCGTCGTTGCCGGATGCCGCAGCCGCGTCCAGCACCGGCAGCCCCGCATCGGCGACACGTCCGAACACGGGGTAGTTCGGACGCAGCAGCGAGTCGCCGAGAAGCAGGAAGAACTGGCTTCCGTTGGTGTGGGCCACGCCCGTGTTGGCCATCGCCACGGTGCCACGCGGGTACACGACGGCTGCGGGCCGGTGCGGCTGTCCGTCGTAGGCCGGCACCGGATACTCGTCTGCGAAGGTGTATCCGGGGCCGCCCGTGCCGGTCCCGGTCGGGTCACCGCATTGGTAGAGGTGACTGCCCGGATCGTTGGACAGCCGGTGGCACGACGTTCCGGTGTAGAAACCGCGCTCCGCGAGACCCACGAAATTGTTGACGGCGCACGGCGCGAGGGAGCGGTCGAGGACGAGGGGAACCGGCCCGGCCGACGTGTCCAAGGTCAGATTCACGACGCCGGAGGTGGGTGCGGTCGACGGCGGGTGGGCAACGGTGCCTTCTCCCCGGTCGACGTAGGTGCACGAGACCGTCGCCGCGGCGGGACGCGGTACAGCGGGCAGTGCGGGGTAGATGGACATGTCACGGGGTGGCGCGCCACGCGTGCTCGATTCCCCGGCGGCGAGGACCGGGGCCGTCTTGCCTTCGTCACTGCTACAACCGGTTGCGAGAACCGGTACCGCGGCGACGAATACCGCGAGAACGAGACGTACCAGGTGCGTACGCACAGAAGTGTCGAAGGTCACAATTCGGGGAGCGTAGCCTACGCGGTGACGAACGGATAGGGACCCGATGTCGTCCCACCGGATGACATGCCCTCGTACGAGCGATCCTCGATGAGTTCGTTTCCCGGCCGGGGTCGGTACGGGTACAGAACCGGACTGCCCCAGGAGGCGCGATGCGCACACTCGCGATAACCCAGAACATCACCCTCGACGGATCCATCGAGATCCTGGACGACTGGTTCTCCCCGCCCACGGAGGTCGAGGACGCCGATGAGGACCTCCTCGCGGAGACCCGTGCGCAGTCCGGGCAATCCGACACGATGCTGCTCGGCAGGCGGACGTTCGAAGACTTCCGTAGCTACTGGCCGCTGCAGCGCGACGATCCGACCGGGGTGGCCGAATACCTCGACGATGTGGACAAGTACGTGGTGTCGTCGACCCTTCGCGATCCCGGATGGCAGAACGCCACGATTCTCGGGGGAGACCCGATCGAACAGGTCCGCACACTGAAGGCCGGTCCCGGCCTGGACATCGTGACCACCGGAAGCATCACGTTGTGCCACAGCCTCATCGAGGCGGGCCTGGTCGACGAGTACCGGCTGTTCGTGTACCCCGTGGTGCAGGGCCGCGGTCGTCGGCTGTTTCCCGACGGGTACACGACGGCCGGGCTGCGTCTCCTGGATGCGCGGAGATTCCGTGGAGGAGTGGCGCTCACGCGGTACGAGGCGCCATGAGAGTGCCCAGAGACGACGCCGGCCGTCCGTCCCGGCATACGGGCGGACGACCGGCGGTCGTGAGAACGGGTGGGAATCAGCCCTCGACGGTCACCGATTCGATCTGTACCCCGCGGTTCGGCGCGCCGCCGCCGGCGGCCATCGAGCCGTCATCACCTTCGGCCGCGACTTCTTCGATCACGGCGAGTCCGGCGTCGTCCACGGTGCCGAACACGGTGTAGGACGGCGGAAGCTGCGAATCCGCGTACACGAGGAAGAACTGGCTGCCGTTGCTGCCCGGCCGTCCCGTGTTCGCCATCGCGACGGTGCCGCGCGGGTAGATCACGGGCTGCCGAAGCTGCGCGTCACCCTGCTGGTAGAGGTTCTCCGGGTACTCGGTGTCGAACCCGTATCCGGGTCCTCCGGTCCCGGTGCCGCTCGGGTCTCCGCACTGCAGGACCTGCAGACCGGGAGAGGTCACCAGCCGGTGGCACGGCGTGTCGTCGAAGTAGCCCTGCTCGGCGAGCGAGACGAAGCTGTTGACCGTGCACGGTGCTTCCGCCCGGTCGAGTTCCAGCCCGATCGGCCCCACGCTGGTGGTGAGGGACACGCCGACGGTGCCGTCGGCGGGTACGTCCGTTGCGGCCGGAGCGCTCACGTCACGAGCAGGGTCGCCGGACGGGGTGTAGGTGCACGACACCGGGTCTCCGCCCGCGGGACGCTCGGGCAGCGCGCCCGTGTACTCGGGTGACTGCGCCGCACCGTTTGCCGTCGCCGATCCGGACGGGGAGGCGGCGGTGTCGTCACCCCCGTCGTCCGAACATCCGGTGAGGATCAATGCGAGCCCAGCGCCGACGGCGAGGGTGGTACGGAATCGAATCATCAGTCCATCCTGACCGAGGTGAGTGTCGTCGCTGCCCCGGGGGCACCGTCGGCGGCCCCACCGGAGACGCCCGCCTCGGCAATTTTGTCGAGAGTGGTCAGTCCGGTCTCGTCGATCGTGCCGAACACCGTGTACAGCGGGGGCAGCAGCGAATCCCCGTACACCAGGAAGAACTGGCTGCCGTTGCTACCCGGCTGGCCCGTGTTCGCCATCGCGACCGTTCCGCGCGGGTAGACCACCGGCTCCTGCGACGCGGGGTCGTCGGCCGCGTACTGGTCGGTGGGGAATTCGTTCGCGAAGCCGTAGCCGGGTCCGCCGGTACCGGTGCCCGTCGGGTCGCCGCACTGCAGTACCCGCAGGGAAGGCGACGTGGTGAGGCGATGGCAGGTCGTGTCGTCGAAATATCCCTGGCTCGCGAGGGACAGGAAGTTGTTGACCGTGCACGGGGAGTCGCTGTTGTGCAGGATCAGCCCGATGTTGCCCTGGGTGGTCTCCACGCTCACGCTGATATCGGTGTTGTTCTCACCGGTGGTCATGATGCCTTCGGTGCGCGGCGCCTCGACCGGCTTCGCCGGTTCGCTCCCGTCGGCCGGGTACTCGCAGTTCACGGTCTCCGGCAGCGGTTCGGAGCGGCCCGCGGGCAGTGCCGGATACTCGCTGTCGGTCTCGGCCGTCGTCTCGGCCGCGGACGCATCCGTGGCCGTGTCGTCCTCACTCCCGGTGATCGACCAGAGGGCCGCGGCGGCAGCGACGACCACGACGACGCCGAGCGCCGACAGCGCGATGGTCATGCGTCGGCGCCTGCGCTCGCGTTCGGCCCTGTGCTCGAGCTGCCGTTCGAGTTTGCGTTTCGCGGCGTTGCGCCGCTGTGCGTTGCTCGGCACTGCAGTTGTCCTCCCGTGAACCGATCGATGGTGTGCCCGCGCTCTCGGGCCGAGTCGAGTTTGCCACCCCAACCTGAGAGCGAAAGGACGGGGCGCTGCGCCTACTCTGTAGGGGACCGCGAATGCCCACACTCGTAGGAGCGATGCCCGTGCTCGTGACCGGATTCCCTGCCGGGATGTTCCAGACCAACTGCTACATCCTCGCGCAGGACAACGCGAAGGAGTGCGTCGTCGTCGATCCCGGACAGGATGCCGCCGAGCCGTTGGGCGAATTCCTCATCGGCTCCGATCTCGCGCCGCGCGCCGTGTTGCTCACGCACGGCCATCTCGATCACATGTGGTCGGCTCAGGCTGTCGCGGACCGGTACGAGATCCCCGTCTACATCCATCCCGGCGACCGGATGATGCTCACCGACCCGCTGCAGGGCATGGGGTCGAGCCTCGCGCCCTTCCTCGACGGCGTCGAGTTCGCCGAGCCGCAGGAAGTGGTCGAGTTCGCCGACGGCGACGAGATCGAGCACGCAGGCATCGAGTTCGTGGTGGACCACACGCCCGGCCACACCCAGGGCTCGGTGGTGCTCCGCACCCGCACCAGCACCCCGGACGGTGCGGGCCTGCAGGTAGCCCTCACCGGCGACACCCTGTTCCAGGGCTCGATCGGCCGTACCGATCTGCCCGGTGGCAATCACGAACAGCTCCTGGACTCGATCGCGCGCAAGCTGCTCGTCCTCGACGACTCCACCGCGATCCTGCCCGGACACGGCGGGTCCAGCACTATCGGCCAGGAGCGTACGTCGAACCAGTTCCTGGTCGGGCTCCCGCAGTCCCGCTGACGGCTTCGCGCTGCCGGCACCATCGAACCGCCCACGAGAGAAAGCAGTACCAGTGAGCAAGGCCTCTACGTTCTCGGCGCCCAAGGGTGTGCCCGATTACGTTCCCTCGCAGTCCGCGGAATTCGTCGCCGTGCGCGACGGCTTGACCCGAGCTGCGCGACTCGCCGGTTACGGGCACATCGAGTTGCCGATCTTCGAGGACACCGGCCTGTTCGCGCGGGGGGTCGGTGAGTCGACCGACGTCGTCTCCAAGGAGATGTACACCTTCGCCGACCGCGGTGACCGCTCCGTTACGCTGCGTCCGGAAGGTACTGCGGGCGTGATGCGTGCGGTCATCGAGCACGGCCTCGACCGCGGGCAACTGCCCGTCAAGCTGTCGTACGCGGGTCCGTTCTTCCGGTACGAACGGCCGCAGGCAGGCCGCTACCGTCAGCTCCAGCAGGTGGGCGTCGAGGCGATCGGTGTGGACGATCCGGCGCTCGACGCCGAGGTCATCGCGATCGCCGACGCCGGATTCCGGAGCCTCGGTCTCGAGGGATTCCGGCTCGAGATCACCTCGCTCGGCGACCAGACCTGCCGTCCCCGGTACCGGGACCTGCTGCAGGAGTTCCTCCTCGGCCTTCCTCTCGACGAGGACACCCGACGGCGCGCCGAGATCAACCCGCTGCGGGTACTCGACGACAAGCGTCCCGACGTGAAAGCGATGACCGCGGACGCTCCGCTGATGCTCGATCACCTCTCCGACAGTGCGAAGGCGCATTTCGACGAGGTACTCGGTCATCTCGACGCGCTCGGCGTCCCGTACGTGGTCAACCCGCGGATGGTGCGCGGACTGGACTACTACACGAAGACGACGTTCGAATTCGTGCACGACGGCCTCGGCGCCCAGTCGGGCATCGGTGGCGGTGGACGGTACGACGGACTGATGGAACAACTCGGCGGGCAAGCGTTGTCGGGCATCGGGTTCGGGCTGGGTGTCGACCGCACGATCCTCGCCCTCGCAGCCGAGGGCAAGACGGCCGGAAACCCGGCGCGCTGCGAGGTGTACGGGGTGCCGATGGGCGATGCGGCCAAGGCTGCACTCGTCCCGGTCGCACATCGCTTGCGCGCGGCCGGGATCCGCGTCGACCTCGCGTACGGCGGACGCGGCGTCAAGGGTGCGATGAAGGCGGCGGACAAGTCCGGCGCCGTGGTCGCGCTGGTCCTCGGCGAGCGGGAACTCGAAGCGGGGGAGATCGTCGTCAAGGATCTCCGCAACGGTGAACAGCAGACCGTGCCGCTCGCCGATGTCGTCGCACGCGTGGGGCAGGTCGTTGCCGGCGGATGACGGGCGTGACGGCTCGGCCGCGAGAGGCCGGGGCGGTTCGCCCGCAGCGGTGTCTCTCGACCTGATCCCTGCCCGCTTGCTGCGGCCACGTGTTCGGAAGGTCGCGCTGGCCGCACTGGGGATCGGACTCGTCGCAGGTGTACTCGTGTACCTCATCGCCCCGTTGTGGGCCGCGATCGTGGTGGGCGTGCTGGTGGTGGCCCCGCCGACGATCGGTGCGTTCGCCGCAACCCACCGCCATCTGCGGATCGACGGGACGGTCGTCACCGTCTCGGGAGTGCTCCGTTCCCGGAGTGTGGATCTACGGCAGCTCGCGGGGGTGGAACTGCTCGTCCGGGTCGCACGCGTGTCCCAGGTGGTGCTGCGGGTCAACGACGGCAACCACGGCCTGGTGACGATTCCTCTGGCGCTCTACGCCGGCGAGGGAGCGCGCGAACTCGACGTGCTCGCGCTGCGCACCCTCGCCAATGCGCTCGCCGCGAGCGAACTCGCACCGGCAGCGGCGATCTCGTCGGTTCTGGTGGAACAGCTCCGCGCCGAGGCACGCGACGCCGGCCTCGTCGAACGGCCGCTCTACCGGGCGATCGTGCTCGCCCGGGACGCGGGGCGGGTTCCTCAGACCACCCTGACCGATCACGAAGTGGCCTCGCTCATCGAGTGAAGCAGGGCCGGGGTTGTACGTGTCGCGGGTGCGCGTCGTTGCGCGGTCTCAGGCGTCGAGAATCCAGGTGTCCTTGGTTCCACCGACCCGCGACCTGTCGACGACCGCGCTCCCGATCGGCGCGACGCGCGTGAGCAGCGCCGGTGCGACTTCGGCGGACACCGAGGACCCGGACGCGACGAGGTGCACGAACGCACGGAGATCGACCGCACGGGGATGCACCGTCTCGCCGTCGAACGTCGGATGTGTCGACGACGGCACCATTTCGTGGGCCACGAACCGTTCCGGAAACGACATCACCTCGTGGCGGCGGAGGTCGAGTTCGGCGGCACCGGCCTCCGGACCGATCATGATCTCCGCGTCGTCGCTGCTGTCGACGGGTTCGACCACCAGTTCGCCGAGGTGGGCGAGAACATGGTCGCGGTGCGCACGGTCCGCACACGCCCATGTGGACACCTGGTCGAGCAGCGGACGCTGTCCCAGGTAGTACTCGATCATCGCGGGCACGTAGCCGAAGACGGACTTGTCCTCGGCCACGCCGCTGCCGAGCGCGTTGGCCAGCGTGAGGGTCCCGCCGCGCATCGCCGCGAGCAGTCCCGGTCCCAGCGGACGCCCGTCGTAGCCGGCCGACGACAGCAACCTGTCCTCGTCGATCCGTGCGTACAGCACATCCACCCGCGTGAAGGACGGCCCGCGCTGGATGTAGGTGACGTCGTCGCGCACGACCAGTTCGTCGGTCTGGACGAGCTCGATTCCCGCGAGATCGGCGATCATCGTGTGTTCGAACCAGCTGGGGTCCTGCGCTCCCGCGCTCAGGACGGCAACGGTGACGTCGCCGCGCGCTGCCGGGGGCGCAGCGTCCCGCAGCGTTCGTGCGATCTGCGCGGGAACCGTCTCGACGTCGACGACGCCGGTCGCCGGCCACAGATCGCCCAGGAAACGCCGCGTCATCGCACGGTGTGCCAGCGCATGTCCCGTACCCGACGGACTGCGGAGGTGGTCCCCGAGCACAACGAAGCGGCCCGGTCCTGTGCAGGCGAGGTCCACGGCGGAAATGTGTGCGCGCACCGCGCGTCCCTGCGACACCTTTCCGGTACTGCGGTAACCGCGTGCGAGATCGAGAACCTCCGGTGGCAGCACGCCCGCCGCGACGATCTCCCCGCGCCCGTAGATGTCGACGAGGAAGCTGTTCAAGGCTCTCGCGCGCTGCTCGAGCGCGCGTTGAAGGTGCTGCCACACTTCGGCGGTGACGATCCGGGGCACCACGTCCATGGGGAACGGCTGGGGGCCTCCGGCACCGCGCGCACGGAAGGTGAACTTCTCCGCGCGCTGCGTATGTCCGATGTCCTCCTGCACCTTCTGCAGCGCCGCAGCGCCGAACCGCGACAAGGCCTCGACCGTGCGCAGGTAGACGGCTCGCGGCGCACCGTCGGCGTCGATCGCTTCGTCGTACGGCGTATCGCCACCGGAAGACCGGTACCCGTGGAACAAGGTGCGGGGAGGGCGCGTCGCGGCCCCGGCCGACGAGGGGCAGCCGGCGGTTTCCGCGAGCAGATGATCAATGACATCGGTCAGTTTTCCTCTGCGGCGCAACACTCTTCGCTGCCGGGCGGCCGAACTTCCGCGCGTGGCGGCGTCCGATGCGAGCTGCGACACCAGGTCCCAGTCGCCGTTCTCTTCGAGTTGCGGCCGCACTGTGTCGACGAACCGCGTGAGAATGTCGACGGCGGGGCGGGGGAGTGACACGTCGAGATCGATGAGGTCGCCCTCCATGCCGCTTCGCGCTGCTCGCCACATCGCCGCCCGTACGAGCGTCGGCGACGGGACCGGGTTCGCGTCTCCCGCTCGCACCGCCGCGACTTCCCGGTCGACGAGGGCGCGGTAGAGACCGGTGACGAGCGTGATGGTGTCCACGGACGGGCAACTGTCGCACACGCGCAGTTCGAGGGTGGGCAGATGCGAGGAGGGGCGCACATCGAAATAGACCATTCCTGGATCGGTGATGACCCCACTCGACACCAGGTCTGCGACCAGTCGGTCGTACTCGGCGGCAGACGACACCGGCGCCGCGGGCCCGGAGGTGGGCCATCGGATCCACATCAGCGGCCGGACGCTCGAGTACCCGGTGTCCGAACCGTCCGGCCAGAACGGTGAGCTCGCGCTCAGCGCGAGGAACAGCGGAAGATGAGGCGTCACCCGGTGTGCCACCCGGATCGCTTCGTCGCGGTCGAAGATCTCGACGTGAACCTGGGTTCCGCAGATCAACTGTTCATGTGCGAGCAGTTGGTAGTCCGTGAGCATGCGGCGGAACCGGGGAGTCTCGGTCACCCGGATCTCCTCCCGCACAGCCAGCGGGACCGATCCCGCTGCGACCACGCCCAGCCCCATCGTCGCCGCGGTGGAGACGAGGAACGCGCGCTTGGCCTGCAGGTCGGCTCGTAACGCGGCGAGGCGGGTATGGACGGCGCTGTTGGCTTCCACGACACACCGCTGCATCTCCGCGACGTAACTCGCGTCGGACAGACGGGCGAGCAGTGCGGGTGCGCGCGGAACGAGACGTCGCGTCCTCACGTCGATGAGCTGAAATTCCTCTTCGACGCCGATCTGCCTCGGATGCACATCGACCACTCTCACGACGGTACGCGAGAGGACCTCGGTCCCGGCCGTCCTTCGGAACCGCAGGTTCGGGCCTGATTGTGTGGGCTGCCGGCTACCAGGTGTGGTCGCCACCGATGACCGCCGGGGTTACCAGCGGCAAGTCGCCCACCACGTCGGTGCTCGTTGCGGCGGCGACGAGGAAACCGGGCGTGGTGCGGTGTTCGCCGTCGTCCTGACGCGCGCCCGCGGTCGACGGGAGGGCCCCGGCCATCGACCCACGTCCCGTCGTTCCCGCGATACCCGCCGCACCGCCTCCGCCCGCTGTGCCCGGTGCCATCGCCGCGCCCGGCACAGCCGGGGGGAGGGAGACGGGGTTCGACCCGGCGGCCCCGTAACCCGCGCCCGGCGCCGCAAAGGCGGACGACATACCTCCGCTCGCAGTGGCGCTCGGCACGGTATTCGGGAGGGTGTGCCCTGCGGGAACTGTCGGTGCGTATGCGGAGGGGGTGGTGGAGGCATCGCCACCCGGCGCTGCGGAGCCGGCGAGGGTGGAGACCGTTCCGGTGACCGTCGAGACGGTGTCGGTCGCGAGTCCGGAAAGCGCCCGCGGGTCGGTGAGCGCCGTCGCCACCGGCGCGGGCACCGGGATGGGCGTGGTCAGCGCAGTCATCGCCCCGGTGTGTACCGCGAGCTCACCTCGGGTTCGAGCGACGACGGCGAGTGCGGCGTGCAGGTGTTCGATTGCCGAGGCGATCAGTGCCGCTTGACCGGGCGGCGTGATCGCCACCGGGGCAGCCGCAACCGCGATCGACACGAAAGAGCTTGCAATACCGGTCAACTCGATGTTTCCCCGCTCGACACTTGCGGTCGCCGCGCGCGTCACGGCGCCGATCCGGTCGCCGCGGTCGGCGAGTTCGACGCTCGCCTGCCGGGCACGGAGGCTGTGATCGGCGGCAGAATCTGCGGTCGAGCCCTCCCACGATTCGGGAAGAGCGTGAAGTGCGCTGCGTCCCAGCGCCGTCGCGTTCTCGAGGAGCCGTGACCCCTGCTGCAGCACGGCCGAGGGATCGAGTGCCTCGACGACTCCGGTGCCGAAGAGCGAGCCGAGTTCGGTGAGTGGCCGCAGGAACTCGTGGAGATCGGGTAGGACCGGAACCGGAAGCGACTGCAGCAGTTCCGTGATCGCATTCGCGTCGGGCAACGGGGGAAGCTCCCCCGGCGGCGGCGGTGTGGGGCACGTGAGCGCCGGGAGCGGCGCGTCGAGCACCGGTCCGACGGGAGATGCACGGAGTGCGTCGAGAACGGTCGGCGCCGGCGGAAGAGCGGTGTGCACGGCCTGGTTCACAGTGCCCCCGTTGCCTGCGACAGTGCTGTTGCGGTGGTGACATCGGCGCTCTCGTACCCGGCTGCGGCCTCGTGCGCCGCGATCCCGCAGGAGCCGTACGCGAGAGCGAGTTGCCCGACGGCGCGGGTGTGCTCGGACTGCGCTGCGCCGAAGACGCCGAGGAACTCGGCGCCGATCAACCCCAACGCCGGGCTGAGCGACGCGATGTTCGCGTGCAGATCGATCGCCCCGGCGTGCGCGACACTCTCGGCCGCGTGCAGATTCGTGGTACCGAATGCCCTGATTCCCTCTGGCACCACCCGGATTCCGGCACCGGGAAACAAACCGCTCATCGAACCCCCCTCGAAGATCAGTGTGCCGAGCACTGTAGCTCGAGGCACCTGCGTCGGCGAGGTGACAGCCGGCGGTCGGCGGCCGTGCGCATCCCGATCGGTGTGTCCTCGGCCGCGGACCGTCAGAACGACGGATTGGGGCGAACGAACCGCTCGTCGATGTCGGGGATCGACCGGGCCCCGGCGAGCGCCATGGTGAGATCGAACTCGGCGATCACGTTGCGGATCACTTCTTCGACCCCGCGCTGTCCCGCGACGGCCAATCCGTACATGTAGGGCCGGCCGAGCAGCACGGCGTCCGCACCGAGCGCGAGCGCGACGAACACATCGGATCCGCTTCGAATACCGCTGTCGAGCAACAGAGTAGGTTCACGCCCGATCGCGGCCCGGATCTCGGGAAGCGCGTCGAGCGACGCGATGGACCCGTCGATCTGGCGCCCGCCGTGGTTCGACACCACGATCGCGTCGACACCCAGATCGACGGCGCGGCGGGCATCGTCGGGGTGCAGAATTCCTTTGAGCACGATCGGCAGGCTCGTCCGGTCGCGGAGGGTAGCGAGGTGCTCCCAGCTCGAGCCCGGATTCGAGTAGATGTCGAGGAAGGTTTCCGCGGCTGCGCGGGGCATCGGGGAGCGAAGGTTGTCGAGAAACCTGCCCGGATAGTTGCGGGTCATCGACATCAGCGTGCGGACCGCTCCCGCTGTGATGTCCGGCCGTTCCGTGACGAAGTCCCGCGCTGCGGCCACCCGCTGCCGGACGATGTCGAGGAAGCGCGGATCCGAGGTGTACTGGGCGATGCCTTCGCCCCGCGCGAACGGCAGCGAACCGAGATTCAGATCCTGGGGACGCCATCCCAGCATCGTGGTGTCCAGCGTGACGACGACGGCTTCGGCACCGCTCGCCTCCGCCCGACGGAGCAGGCTGTCGACGAGGTCCTCGTCCGAACTCCAGTAGAGCTGGAACCAGCGGGACGCCGAGCCCATCGCGGCGGCGCAGTCCTCCATCGGGTTACAGCCCTGATTGGAGAAGATGTACGGCACACCGGTCGACGCCGCTGCCCGCGCGATCGACAGGTCGCTGTCGCGGGCCATCAGCGCGCCGGCGCCCACGGGGGCAAGCAACAGCGGCGACGACAACGACGTGCCCGCCACCGTCGTACTCAGGTCACGCTCGGTGACACCGTGTGCCATCCGCGGAACGATCGCCCACCGGTCGAACGCGCGCCGGTTGTTGCGCATCGTGCGCCCCTCGCCGGCGCCGCCGGCGACATACGCCCAGGCCCGCGTCGAGCTGGCGCGCCGCGCGGCGCGTTCGAGATCGCCGAACGCGGTCGGCACTGCGGGCCGGCGCCCCAGCGCCCCGCTGCGGTAGACAACGCCTTGGCGGTCTCGGCCGGGACCGGCGGCGGTCACAGGCACGGTGGTTTCGCTCACGAGTTCCCCTTTGCTCGGGCGCACAAGTGCACCGATCCTTCCGCAGAACGGCGGAACAGGACACTACTACGCCGGGGACTTCCGGTATCGCGGTACAGGACCTGCGACGACCGCCGTCGCGGCAACGAAACCCAGCCGTTCACCGTCGTCGGCGCATATGCTTCGCAGGATCTCTCCGGACTCACCGACCCCAGGAATCCCATGAACCTCTTGCGTGCTCTCGGTGCCTGCACGATCGCACTCGGCATCTCTGCTTCCGCGACGGCGGGGATCGCCTCTGCGGCAGCGACCGTCCCGTTCCAGATCGACCCCGCATCGTTCGGAAACCCGAACGGGAGCTTCGACGTACCGCCGTCCAGGTGCGTGGCCGTGCTCGAGGATCGCCCCGGTATCGTCACCATCTCCGGCGGGAAGCAGGACGGGTGGGGCTGCATCATCGGCTCGGAGGTGACGTGGCTGAACCTGTCGACCGGCGCCTCGGGCACCGCGTGGCTGTCGGACGGGCTGAACGGGTTCCCGCCGAAAACCACTCTGAACACCGGCAGTGGGCAGGTGGTTCTCACACTCCGGTCGACAGTCGGCACGACCACGACCCCAGGTTCTGCCACCTTCTCCGTGCCGTAGGTGATCGGGCGACCCATCTCGTCGTGGATTGCTGATTGACAGGTCATCGCACACATGTTCGACTGTCTGTATGCGGTGGGCGGCTCAGACAGTGGATGCGGACGACGGAGCCCTGCCCGGACTGGATCGGGCGGGTCTCGTACGCAGCGTGCAGACCCCCGAGTTCGAAGGAATCACGTTCCACGAGGTGCTCTGCAAGAGCGCGCTCAACAAGACCCCCGAGGCATCGAAACTGCCCTTCCGGTACACGGTCAACACTTTCCGAGGGTGCAGCCATGCGTGCCGGTACTGTTTCGCCCGGCCCACGCACGAGTATCTCGATCTCGATGCCGGCCACGACTTCGACAGTCAGCTGGTCGTCAAGACCAACGTGGCCGCTGTGCTGCGACGGGAACTCGCGCGCCGGTCGTGGACCCGCGAGCACGTCGCACTCGGCACCAACACCGATCCCTATCAGCGGGCGGAGGGGCGATACCGGCTCATGCCCGGGGTCATTCGTGCCCTCGCCGAATCCGGCACACCCTTCTCGATACTCACCAAGGGCACCCTCCTGCGCCGCGACCTGCCGTTGCTGACACTCGCTGCCCGGCAGGTCGATGTCCGGCTCGCGGTGTCTCTGCCGATCGGCGACCACGACCTGCAGCAGCAGATCGAGCCGGGCACCCCGTCGCCCAGGGCGCGTCTGGACATGATTCGCGCCATCACCGACACCGGGTTGTCGTGTCACGTGATGGTTGCTCCGGTCATCCCGTTCCTCACGGATTCGAGCCGCCACCTCGACGAACTCTTCGCAGCCCTCGCCGCTGCCGGCGCGTCCTCCACGACGGTGATCCCGATGCATCTTCGCGGTGCCACCCGCGGATGGTTCCTGTCGTGGCTCGGGCAGGAACATCCTGCGCTGATGCGGCGTTATCGCGCGCTCTACGGGCGCGGTGCCTACGTGTCTCCGGAATACTCGCGCTGGCTCGACGACCGGGTTGCCCCACTGGTCGAGCGTTACGGACTCGGCGGCCGGAAACTCGAGCATCGGGAGATTCCGCCGGTGTCTTCCGAGCGGGGTAGGGAAGACGCCGGCACGGTCGTCGCGCCGACCCTGTTCTGACTTTCTCCCGGCCGGAAAGCGTTGTCCGCCGGAGCATTGCGGTGTAGCCTCGGGCCGGTGAACACCGGGCCGGCATCATGCCACACACGGATTGGTGATCCGGTGGAGTTCTGATCTCCGCACAGGCGCCGACACGGCGTCGTGACACCACAGTTCGAGGACCGCCTCGCTTTCGTGAGTACCGCAGCCACTACTCCACGAACAGAAAGCGAGGTCTCTTCATGCCGGCTACGTTCAACCACACCATCATTGCGTCGAAGGATCGGAACCGATCGGCCGACTTCTTCCGCGAACTGCTCGAACTCGGGGAAGCCCCGTCCTGGGGTGTGTTCACGAACCTCGTGCTCGACGACGGCGTTCTGCTGCAGTTCGCGGAACCGCCGGTGGACATCCAGATGCAGCACTATGCCTTTCTCGTCGACGACGACCTGTTCGACCGTGCCTACGCGCGACTGACCGCGGGCCGCATCGACCACTGGGCCGATCCGCAGATGACCCGGCCGGGTGAATGCAACTCCGGGCACGGTGGGCGAGGGGTGTATTTTTTCGACCCGTCCGGGCACGCCATCGAGCTGATAACCCGTCCGTATCTGTAACGTCAGGGGAGGATGTCGAGTCGGCGATCTGTCCGAAACGGAGAGTGTGATGACCGAAGCGAATGTGGCGGGTGGGCTCCCGATCAGGATCGTCGATATCGGGGATCTTCCGGCAGACATGCTCGACGAGTTCTACGACGATGTTCTCACGCCGTCGTTTCCGGACGAGGAATTGCTCTCACCCGATGCGCTCGCTGCCGCCCTTGCCGACCCTGCGGGGACGATGTGCGCCTCCGTAGCTGTCAGCGACGACGGATTTGTCGTGGGGGGCGCTGTCGGACAGTGGTTTCCGGAATGCAGAGTGCTCTTGACGGTGTATCTCGCAACGCACCCGGGGCGCCGCGGCGGTGGGATAGGCCGGGCGGTGCTCCGGGCCGTGAGGCAAGAGTGGCTACGGCGATACGATCCGCTGCTCATCCTCGGAGAAGCGGAAGATCCGCGCCATCACCGCGACAGAGGGTTCGGGGATCCGGGCCGGAGGCTCGCGTTCTACGTGAACGAGGGGGCACGCGTGCTCGACGTGCCCTACTTCCAGCCGCGGTTGCGGCCGGAGGACGTGCGGGTGCCGCATCTCCTGCTTTTGGCGTTCGCCATCGACGATCGGTCCCGGCGCGGCGACGGTCTCGATGCCGCGCCGGTCCGGTGCTTCCTGGAGAAGAACCTGCTGGCGAACGAGGGCACGATCGGTGACGATCCCGAGACGTCGGCGCTGAGAAACGCGGTGGAAGGTCCGGTCGTGCAGTGGGCGGACCCGCTCGCCGCACACCACGGGAGTTGAGGCTCGGCAGTCCGTTCAGGCGGGGAGGTCGAGCAGGAACTTGTCGAGGACGGCACGTGCGTCGTCGGTGATCGGGCGCGGGCCGCCACCGAGTGCGGTGCTCACATCGATCGAATCGGCCAGGGCGACGCACCGGCCCTGCTGGAACAGCGCCGAGCCCACCGTGAGCGAGGACGTGCCGACGCGCAGTATCCCTGTCGCGATGACGACCTCGTGGGGATAGAAGACCTCGGAAAGATAGTCGATCTCCACCCGCGCGAGTACTGCACGCTCGAACAGTGGGCTTCCGTGTGCCGGCGCGATCGCTTCCATGATCATGACCCGGGCTTGTTCGAAGTAGCGCGCGATCGAAATGTTGTTGATGTGCCCGAGCGCGTCGGTGTCGCTGAACAGCGTCGTGATCGTTCGCTGGATGGGATAGAGATCGAGCGAGGTGCGGCGCGGGTCGTGGCGCATCGGGGAACCGCCTTCGGGTGTCGAGTCTGTGGCGCTACACAACCTAGCGGCCCGCGGCGACGGGGTGTCAGGCGAGTCGGCGCCGTTCGGCCAGACGAGTGCGCACCTTCGCGAACGCCTCACCCATCACGGCCACCTCCTGCGGATCGAGTACGTCGAACATCGCGGCCCGCACTGTGGCGACGTGCTCCGGACTCGCGTCCGTGAGGGTCGACGAACCCTTGTCCGTCAACTCGGCCCAGGCGCCGCGTTTGTCGGACTCGCATTCCACTCGGCTGACCCACCCGGCTTTCTCCATCCGTGCGATCGCCCGCGTGATTCCGCTGCGGGTGGTCGTGCTCGCCTCCGCGAGATCGCTCATGCGCATGCGCCTGTCGGGTGCTTCGGACAGGAGCACCAGGATTTCGAAGTCGGCGGAGGAGATTCCGGCGTCGCGGAGAAGTTGCTTGTCGAGTTCTTTGAACAGCATGCGAGTGACGTCCAGGTAGGACCGCCACAATGCTTGTTCCTCGTCGTCCAGCCACGTCGTCGCCATATGTGCACTATATCCGAAGTAGTTGACTGTGCAACGAACCGTGTGCGACTCTGGTTGAGCAATCAACTACATCGGTCCGGCGTACGATCGCCGGTGGACGGAGGAGGCCGCGATGACCGACGACCGCACCGGCTCGGCCGACCGGTTCGAGCAGCAGCGCGAGCGGATCCGCGCCCGATATCTGGCGCCCCCGGCTACCCGCCCGGCGTCCTCGGCGCGGGGACTTCACCACACGGCGCTCGTGAGCAGCGATGTGGAACGCACCGTCGAGTTCTATCAGGGGTTGCTCGAGTTTCCGCTCACCGAGGTGATCGAGAACCGCGACTACGCCGGATCCTCGCATTTCTTCTTCGACATCGGAGACCGGAATCTCCTGGCGTTCTTCGACTTTCCCGGCCTCGACCTCGGGCCGTATCGCGAGGTCCTCGGGGGGCTGCACCACGTCGCGATCAGTGTGGAACCCGTGCGATGGAATCGCCTGCGAGACAAGCTGGTCGACGCGGGTGTGGACCTGCTCGAACACAACGAGGTGTCGCTCTACTTCCGGGACCCCGACGGAGCACGACTCGAACTGATCGCCGATCCACTCGGCGAGATGTACGGATCCGACGTGCTCTGACCCGATCCGCTCCCGCGATCCCTACGTCCGTCCCTCGATCGGAGGCACCGAATCCATGAGCAACACAGAGGCAGATCCCACCGAGATCCGGTGTTGCACCGAGGATCGCGCGGTCGGCGCCGCGCGGCACCCACGCGTGGAGATCATCAGCGCGCGCGACGTGCCTCTCGGTGGTCCACGAGCCATGCCCGTGCGCCGCACTCTGCCGCAGCGGCAGCGCTCACTCATCGGCGCATGGTGCTTCGTCGACCACTACGGTCCCGGCGATGTGGCCGCGACCGGCGGCATGGATGTCGCACCCCATCCGCACACCGGCTTGCAGACCGTGTCGTGGCTGTTCACCGGGGAAATAGAGCACCGTGACAGTCACGGTGTGCACGCACTCGTCCGTCCCGGGGAGGTCAATCTCATGACCGGCGGGCACGGCATCTGCCACTCGGAAGTATCGACGGCCGGCACGACCACGCTGCACGGCGTGCAACTGTGGGTGGCGCTGCCGGACGGTGCCCGGGATGCTGCCCGCGACTTCCAGCACTACGTCCCGCCGGCCATCGATCTCGGCGGCGGGAGGGCGCGGGTGTTTCTCGGGACCCTGGCCGGGTCGTCCTCGCCCGTCACCACGTTCACGCCGCTGCTCGGTGCCGAGATCGTCGTCGAACCAGGCGCGAGCGTCACGGTCGAGATCGATCCCGCGTTCGAACACGGACTGCTGGTCGACACCGGAGCTGTCGAGTTGTTCGACACGCGGTTGTCCCGCGGTGTGCTCGGCTATGTCGGAACCGGCGTGTCCTCGCTGTGGGTGGTGAACCCCGGCGACAGCCCCGCGCGCCTGGTGCTGCTGGGCGGAACCCCGTTCGGCGAAGAGATCGTGATGTGGTGGAATTTCGTCGGTCGAGACCACGACGAGATCGCCGCCTTCCGCGAAGAATGGGAACGGGAATCCGACCGCTTCGGCCGGGTGGACGGCTACGCGGGCGAGGTGGCGCGCCTGCCTGCTCCGCAGTTGCCCCACGCTCGTATCCGACCGCGTCGCAACCCGCCGACCGCAGACGCGCACTACCGACCCCGGGAAGAGAACCGATGAGTACCGCAGCCCACGACATCCGGCTCGACGTTCGGCGCGCGGACGAGCGCGACAAGACCACGATCGGGTGGCTCGATTCGCGTCATTCGTTTTCGTTCGGGCACCACTACGATCCCGCCAACACCCACCACGGGGTGCTGATGGTCAACAACGACGACATCGTCTCGGCCGGACAGGGATTCGACACGCATCCGCACCAGGACATGGAGATCGTCACCTGGGTCCTGGAAGGGTCGCTGGTCCACCAGGACTCGGCCGGGCACTCCGGTGTGCTCTACCCGGGCTTGGCTCAGCGGATGAGTGCGGGGACAGGAATCCTCCACTCCGAGAAGAACGATGCGTGGCGTTTCGACGGGGCGAGCGGCATTCACGCCGACCGGCACGACGATCCGGTGCACTTCGTCCAGATGTGGGTGCTGCCCGACGAAGCGGGCATCACTCCCGGTTACGAACAACTCGAGATCGACCACGAACTGCTGTCCGGGGGTCTCGTACCGGTGGCGTCCGGCATGACGAAGTACGCCGACCATTCCGCGATCCGCATCAAGAACAAGTACGCGGCGATGCACGTGTCCCGGGTCCGGCCCGGGCAGCCGATCGGACTGCCGGACGCACCGTACCTGCATGTCTTCGTCGCCCGCGGTGAAGCGGCGCTCGAAGGTGTCGGTCCGCTGGCAGCCGGCGACGCCGTGCGCATCAGCGGTGGGGGAGGGCAGCAGGTGACCACCCGGTCCGGTGCCGAAATCATCGTGTGGGAAATGCACGCGGCCCTCGGCAGCCCCGCAGCATGACCGGGGTGGCGGCTTTCCCGAGTCGCCACGAGACGGGCACACCGCCACAGCAGAGGACGTCGATCGTCCGAGACGGGGCCGTAGGATCGTGTGGTGAACGAACCGTCAACCGACCCTGTCGCCGCTGCCGTCGCGATACTCGACGAACGATGGCCGCTCACCGTCGACGAAATGGCCGCGGCGCTGTCGGATCGTGGTTTCGGCGACGTCTGCACGCTCGAAACAGCCCTCGAACTGGGCGACGCGTTCGACGACCCGCGAATCATGCACTTGAGCGACGGCCGGTTCGTCTTGCCGCGCAACCTGCTCGAGGGACGCATCTGGACGCACCGCCTCACGGCCGGGGAGATCTCGGCAGACGCGATAGAACTGTTCGACGTGATGATCCCGGTCTGCCTGCCGAGCGCGGACCCGGCGATGCGTGTCGTGATGCCGGGCGAGGAATCGTTCGAAGCACGGGGGTTGCCGGGCGTGGCCTGGGCCCGTCTCGGGGTGTTGCTCTTCCCGGAAGGCTTTCTCTCCGACACCACTCTCGGTGACCTGATCGCGGTGACCTGCGTCGGTGGGGAACTCGTCGTCGACCTGTATCCCGACCAGAATGCCGGTCGCGGGAGTCTGGGCGGGTGGCTGGCCGATCGCGCCGCCCGGTTGTCGGACCCTGAGGACGCGCTGTACCCCGACACCGATCTGTTCGTCGCCCTCGCCGACGACAAGGATCTGGCCCGGGACGCGTGCCTGCCCCTGAGCGAGCAACTCGAGGGGGCCGGACTCGTGCGGGACGGATTCCGGCTGGTGCGGTCCGGCACCGTCACTTCGGCACCGACAGGCGGATACCTGGTCGAAGTAGCCACCGACTCCTTCTCCCGTGCCTTCGATCTCGACACGCGGTCCGCACGGGGCGCCATGGCATTCCTCGCCCTTGCGGGATCGCTTGCCGTCGGCAGCGACAGCACCACCACCCTCGACTCGCATTTCGCGGAGCCCGACGACTTCGCGGGTCTCGCCGACGCGCGTGTTGCCCGGGTGTGCGTGGACGAAGCGCTCGGGCGGCTCGGGTTCGATCCGGTGGTGGTGGCCGCGGCCGCCGAACAGGTGCTGCGGCGAGGACCGCGCCGGACGCGTGCGAGTGCCCTCTGGATCGCCGGCCGGGCCGCCCAGGTGGGCGGTGACGTGGACGAGGCCGAACACCGCTACCAGCTCGCCCTGGCAGAGAGCCCGGACTGGGAACCTGCGCTCGAAGACCTCGCCACGATCGCTGCGATGCGAGGTGATGCGGCACGCGGTCTTCGCCTGCTCGAACGGGCCACCGGGGGCACATCCCACGGCATGTATCCGTTCCTTCGTCGTTTCGAGCCGGTCGAACATCCGGAGCTGGGGCGCAACGACAGGTGCTGGTGCGGATCGGGACGCAAGTACAAGGTGTGCCATCTGGGACGATCCGACGCATCACTGAGCGACCGTGCGGTGTGGCTGTATGCGAAGGCGAGCGTGGTCCTCGACGAACCGCGGTGGACCGGAGTGCGTGCGGAACTCGACGTCGCAGCGGGGACACACGTGGGCGAGTCCTCGGTGGATCGGCTCGTCGCCGATGTCGCGCTGTTCGATGCGGGGGCGTTCGACGAGTTCGTCGACAACTGGTCGGCGCTGCTCCCGGTCGACGAAGGTGAGCTCGCACTGCGATGGAGGGGAGCGTCCCTCGACGGGTTCGTGGTCGAGGCAACCGATCCGGGAGAAGGACTCACCGTCCGGAACGTGCGGACCGGCACCGTGTCCGACGTCCGGGACCGCACGGTCTCCGCCGTCCTCGACGGTGCCACGGTCGCGCTCCGGCTCCTGCCGGTGGACTCGGAACTACACAACTACGGCGGCGTGCACGTCGTGCCCGAGCAGCGTCGCGAGTTCGTACTCGATATTCTCGAGCGTCCCGAACCGGCTCCTTCCGATCTCGTCCGGGCCTTGACGTCCGAGTGACAGGACGTCCGAGCGACAGGACGTCCGAGTGACAGGGTCTTCGAGCTACCGAGAGTCGGCGGCAGCTACGTTGCGGAGGCGAACAGATCGCTGACGGCGTCGAGTGCGCTCGCGCACCGGACGTCGTCGGCATGGAGTTTCTGCATGAGTGTTGCCTCGGTGGGCGAGCACACGCCGTCGAGCACGTTCTCGGACACGACGGCACAAGCGATGTGGCCCGGCGTATAGGTCCGGGTCGTCTGCCAGCCTTGTTGAACTGCGATTGCACGCACCGCCGCCCATTGGGATATCTCCGAAGCATCGGGATAACCCACGAACAACAGGCGTCGCTGGGATGTCTGCATGTGTCGAGCCCCTGTCTTGTGCTGTACCTCAGAGTGGTGCGGCCTGGACTGTGATCGAAAAGTGACGTTACGCACACACCGTGTCCACGTGAAAACTATGACAGACACGCAGCCCTACTCGCCGGTACGGCGTGTCGCGCTCGATCGGTGGGGAAAGGCCAGGTGGGGGGGTATCGCGAGAAACCGCGGGGCCACCGCGCCGGATGTACCGGCGGGGTGGCCCCTGGTTGTGTTCGGGCTCGAGCGCGTGCGCTCGTCAGGCGGGCGCCGCCGCCGTCGGGAGCAACCTGGCGAGGACGTCGGCGAGGGTGATCAAGCCGACCACCCGACCGTCTTCTGTGACCGTCGCCAAATGATTGCGAGTTTCCCGCATGGTGCGCAACGCCTCGTATACAGGCACCGACATGTCGAGAGTCAACGCCGGCCGCATCAGATCCGCAGCGGTGACGTCGGCGTCCGCACGCAGGCTGTCCCGTACGTGCACGACTCCGTCGACAGGGCCGTTGCCGCGCACCAGCAGTCTCAGGTGACCCGTGCGACGGGCCGTCTCCTGGATCTCCGGCGCAGTGGCCTCCGGCCGCACGCTGCTCGGCGGATGGGGAGTAACGATGTCGGCGAGAGTGAGTGCCTCGAGCTCGAGCGCGCTGGTCAGGTGACCGTGGTACCTCTCGTCGAGCGTGCCGACAGTCGCGGAATGCTCCACGAGGTGACGCAGCGCATCCGAATCCTGGCCCGTGCTGACCTGGTCGACCGCATCGACACCGACCTTGCGGAGGCACCAGTTCGCCAGATGGTTCAGCTGGACGATGACCGGCCGGGTCAGCCACATGAAGCCACGCATCGGAATCGCGAGCATCGTCGCCGACTTCTCGGGATGCGCGATGGCCCAGGACTTCGGCGCCATTTCTCCGACGACGAGATGCAAGAACGTCACGACGATCAGCGCGAGGATGAACCCGGCGACATCGGCCAGCCACAGCGGCGCTCCCCACGCCCCGAACAGGGGTGTGAGCCAGTGGTGCACAGCGGGCTTGGTCGTCGCGCCGAGCGCGAGTGTGCACACCGTGATGCCCAGCTGAGATCCTGCGAGCAACACCGACAGTTCCGACGCGCTGCGCAGGGCCGCACGCGCGGACCGGCTGTCCGGTGCCGCGTCTTCGAGCCGGTGGCGGCGCGCGGCGATCAGGGCGAACTCCACGGCAACGAAAAACGCGCTCGCCGCGATCAATCCGACCGTGACGACCACGACAACCCAGGGATTACTCATCGTGTGCCGCCTCCTTGTTCTCGACGGTCACGGTTCTCGAGGGTTACGCGGAGCGAGGCCGGCACATGCTTGTCGATGTCGCGGACCTCCGCCACGAGCATTCGACGTGGTGGCCGTTCCTCGTGGACGAGGTCCGCGGGATCGGGATCGAGTGGGATCTCGACCGTGTCTCCGATCTCGGGCAGGCCACCGAATTCGGTGATGACCAAGCCGGCGAGTGTCTCGTAATCACCTTCGGGCAGTTCGTGTTCGAGGGTGCGGCTCACCTCGTCGAGGTGGGCGTCGCCCCGAATCAGCCAGCCGTCGCCGTCACGCACGATGACCTCGGCCGAGGCCGCCGGATCGTGCTCGTCGGCGATCTCACCGACGAGTTCCTCGGCGATGTCCTCGATCGTGACCACGCCGGCGAAACCGCCGTATTCGTCGATCACCAGCGCCATCTCGTCGTTCGCGGCGGTCAGTTCGGTCAGCACGTCCGGCAACGGCAACGTCGCGGGGACGATGACCGGTGGACGGCACACCGACGCAGCTGTGCCTGTCTGGACATCGGCGTCGAGAAGATCGTGCAGATGTACGACGCCGCGCAGGTCGTCGGACGACGTACCGACCACGGGGTATCGCGTGTGCCCGGTGCTCATCTTCGCGAGGATGTCGCTCACCGGTTCGTCGAGGTCCACGACGTCCACATGTGCGCGCGGGATCATGGAGTGTTCTGCAGTGCGGGTGGGGAAGTCGAGGATGCGGTCGAGAAGCGTCGAGAGTTCCTTCGGGAGTTCGCCCGCGTTGCGGGACTCGGCGACGATGTGCTCGAGGTCGCGGGGTGTCGCGGAATGCTCTACGTCGTGGACGGGTTCGATTCGCAGTGCTCGCAGAAGCAGGTTGGACGAAGCGTCGAACAGCCGGATCAGCCAGCCGAACAGCCTCAGGTAGATCGTCGTCGACAGTGCCAGCCACAGTGCGACCGGTTCCGGCCGTGCGATGGCGAGGTTCTTCGGGACGAGTTCGCCGAAGACCATCTGGATGACTGTCGAGAAAAGGACGGCAAGCACTGTGCCGAACACCACACCGACTGCGGTGGGGATTCCTAGTCCGCCGAATGCTTCTCCGAGCCCGCTACCGATGAGGGGCTCTGCGACGTAACCGACGAGAAGGCCGGTGACGGTGATTCCGAGCTGTGCGCCGGAGAGCATGAAGGAGGTGCGTCGTGTGACGGACAGGGCGCGTGCGGCGGAGGTGTCGCCGCTTTCTGCGCGGGCTTTCAAACGCGACCGGTCTACGGCCATGTAGGCGAATTCCTGGGCTACGAAGTAGCCGGTCACCGCGGTAATGGCCAGAACGACGGCGATACCGAACGCGATTCCGAGGGCGGTCAACACGGGAGGATCCGGGGCTCGGTGACAGGGGGGTCGTCACTGTTGGGCGGGATGGGTCTTCGAGGTTTGCGCTTGGCGCGACTCATGGCTCTCTCTGGTAACTCGCGGACAAAGGGTCTTCACAGGATAAGACGGATATGCCTGCCGCAAAGTTCCCCGTGCGCCGGAAGTGCGATCGTCGGCACACAGGTGCAGTCGTCGTCTCCCCGTGGGGCACGCATCGTCGTGCGGCCTGGGGCACGCATTGTCGCGAAGCGTGGGGCGACCGCACCTGCGGACGTGTGATTTACGTGACGATGTCAGGGGCGCGACGAGAACAACCCTTCGTACTCGGGCGCGGCGGGAGGCGGGCTCTGGGGCACCGATTCGGGCACTGTCTCGTCGTTCGGGTTGCTCGGCTGCAGGAAGAGCGGACCGGTGAACTCGCTGTCGTGGCTCATGCCGTCCTTCTTTCGGACTCGGGCTTTCGGACTCGGGCTTTCGGGAACGGGGCTTCGGAACTCGGGGCGAGGAAACGTCCTCGGCGGTGAGGGTTGCCGGGGCGGGTAGAGAGGGCGCGGGGTCCTGTGACGATCGGGCCCGCCGACGATCACGTGCGCTGGACGTTCAGGTGCGATGACGATCGAGTCCGCTCGGATGTGCTTGTGGAGCACGGGTGTTCATCGGGCTGCGTGGTGCGGGCTACGACCGTGCGCTGCATCACACCCTATATGTCGATGTCGGCTACGGCGACGCGACACGGCGTCCGGACGCGCCGCGCCTAGAATCTTCCGGTGCACACCGTGTCCGACACTCTCCGCTCGCCTCGACGACTCACGACCGAGGTTCTTGCCGGTTTGGTGACGTCGCTGGCGTTGATCCCCGAAGTCGTTTCCTTTGCGGTGATCGCCGGAGTCGACCCGAAGGTCGCGCTCTACACGTCCTGCATCATGGCGATGACCATCGCGTTCGTCGGCGGTCGGCCGGCGATGGTGTCCGCCGCGGCCGGTGCGACTGCATTGGTGATCGCACCCCTCGTCGCCTCGCACGGACTCGACTATCTGATCGCGGCCGTCTGGCTCGCCGGTGCGCTGCAGATCGTGCTCGCCGTCGCCGGAGTCGCGAAACTCATGCGATTCATCCCACGATCGGTGATGATCGGCTTCGTCAATGCCCTGGCGATCCTCATCTTCGCGGCGCAACTGCGACATCTGTTCGGGGTGCCGTGGCTCGTGTATCCGCTGGTCGCGGCGGGGATCGTCATGATCGTGGTCATCCCGAAACTCACGACCGCAGTGCCGGCCGCGCTCATCGCGATCGTCGCACTCACCGGTGTGGTCGTCCTCTTCGGTATCGACGTGCCCGACGTCGCCGATCAGGGCGAGCTGCCCGGGGGCTTTCCCACGTGGATGATTCCCGACGTCCCCTTCACCATGGACACCCTCGCGATCATCGCCCCGTATGCGGTGGGCCTGGCGCTGGTCGGACTCATGGAATCACTGATGACGGCGAAGCTCGTCGACGAGATCACCGACAGTCGTTCCGACAAGACCCGCGAAGCGTGGGGCCAGGGTGTTGCGAACTGGGCGGGTGCGCTCTTCGGTGGCATGGGCGGCTGCGCGATGATCGGCCAGACCATGATCAACGTCAAGGAGGGACGCGCGCGGACCCGGATCTCGACGTTCCTGGCCGGCTTGTTCCTGCTCCTGTTGTGTGTGACGGTCGGCGACGTGGTCGGGGCCATCCCGATGGCTGCGCTCGTGGCGGTGATGCTCGTGATCGCGGTGACCACCCTCGACTGGCACAGCATCGCACCGCGGACGTTGCGCTTGATGCCCCGGAGCGAAACCGTGGTGATGCTGGTGACGGTCGGCGCGACACTGGTCACCGACAATCTCGCGATCGGAGTGGTTTCGGGTGTGCTCACGGCGATGGTCGCGTTCGCTCGGCGCGTCGCGCACATGACCCGGGTGGAGACGGTCGACGAGGGGGAAGGCAGTCGCACCTACCGGGTGTCCGGCGAGCTGTTCTGGGCGTCGAGCAACGACCTGGTGTACCGCTTCGACTATGCGGGCGATCCCGAGCACGTGGTCATCGATCTCACCGATGCGGAGGTATGGGACGCCTCGACCGTGGCGACGTTCGATTCCGTACAGCACAAGTACGCGGAGAAGGGGAAGCGAGTGGAGATCGTCGGACTCGACGGCGTGAGCATGGAGCGCCTCGAGCGCCTGTCGGGAAATCTCGACTGACCCGATCGTTGTCGGAGTACGCGGGGCACGTCACCGACTCCGAAAACCGGACAATCCCCGCAATAACCTTCGCCCCGAGTCGATCTCGCCCCCCAGGCTGCGCAAGCGACGGAATGCGGTAACAATGGGATGCCAGTGGCAGACGTCACTGATACGACCGATGTACACCGCCTGATAGGAGAAGCACCGTGATCGATTTGGCCTTCCTGGCAGATTTCTTCAGCGCCGCCGCGAACCTCTTCGAGGCCCTGAACTTCTTCTCCGGTTCGGCTGAGGCTGCCGGTCTGTAGCGGGCTCGTAGAGCGCAGCGAGGGCCCGTGGGTTCGACCCACGGGCCCTCGCCGTTCCGTCGTCGGTGGGAACCGGTCGTCCGGGTCATCCCCCGAGATGTGCGACCGTCGCCTCCAGGGTGCTCGCCACCAGTTCGAGGTCGGTCTCGGTGTGCTCTCGGTCCTGCGGCAACTGCTGCCGCAGTTCCTCTCCCGTGACGACGACGAATGCTCGACGGCGCTCGTCGGTGTCGGCGGCGTCCACGACGTGGAACCGGCCCTCCTCGAGAACCAGCACGGGGTCCGGAGACGACGAGCTGAGCAGGTCGCGCAGATCATCGGCCGTCAGATGGGTTGACACATCGTCCTCCTGATTCGATGGGCGGGTACTCGTCGCTGCGTACCCGGCAACGCACGCCCTGAATCGGCGACCCGGCGCCGGAACGCCCACGCTGGATCGGTGGGAAACCTGACGTGAGTCGACCCGATCGGCTGCGATACAACTGATTGATGACAGAGACGCGATCGTCGGACTGTGCTGAAGCACAACGCAGGGTTCCTCGGCGGTGGAAGCAGATCGATCCCTCGCGTCGGGGTGTTGTGCTGGCTTGGGTCGCTTTCACTCTGACGTTCGGTGGCGCCCGACTCGTGACGTGGCTGATTCAGGTCGACACCAGCAACCTCGGTGACGTGAGCGCAGGCGGAGTGCACCTGCACCACTATCTGTGGGGGATCGTCCTGCTGGCAGGTGTTGCGATCTTCGGCCTGGTCGACCGGACTCCGAAAGCGCGAGCGTGGATGGGTCTCGCGTTGGGGGTGGCGCTCGCTCTCATCGTCGACGAGGCGGCACTGCTGATCACTCTCGAAGACGTGTACTGGCAATCCGAAGGATGGCCGTCGGTCGCGCTGGCGATCAGTGTGATCGGCATCGTCGGAACGGGACTGGTGCTGACCCGGAGCAGATCCGGAAACAATGGCGGGTCCGGGAATAGTGACGGATAACAACCATCCGACCCAATGGCGGAAACGCGGCCGCATCGCCGCCGCGCCGGTCTACAGTTTCCGAAACTGCCGGCGGACGAGCGGGCAGCGACAGTAACGGAGATCCGATGACTTCCGTATCGCGATACGTCGCCCGAGGTGTTCTCGCAGTGGGATGTGCTGTAGCCGTCGCCCTGGGCGCGGCGGGGACCGCTGCCGCCGACGAATGGCCGCCGATGCCCGATTATCCCACGCCGTTCGTGCCGTTCGAGACGAAGAACTTCCTCACCCCGACCGACCCGGGCTACTGGAATCCGCTCGACGCACGGGAGCGGCTCACGTCGCCTTTCGGGACCTCCACGCGAATCGTGTGCACCGCATTCCACGGCGTGACGTACGACTGCTGGCAGGCCGACGAGCACGGAAACCCGCACAAGCTCGTGAAATTGCCCGCGAACATACCCAGCGTGACCGGCAGTTCCATGCCGGGCGGAGGAAACAGCCATTACGTCTATCCGGGGTTCATCCCCGGCATCTGACGCACGCCTGCACCAGGCGGATGCGTTCGCCTGCGGTCGCGTACGGCATTCGATTACGGTCGAAGGACCGCGACGAAGGGCAGCCGCACGATGACCTCGAGCAACGAGTCTCCGCGAGTGGTGGTGGGAGTCGACGGGTCCGAATCGTCGATCAATGCTCTCCGATGGGCAGCGCGACTCGCGTCCGGCCTCGGCGCGGGCATCGACGCCGTAACTGCGTGGGAGCTTCCGAACACCTACGGATTCGTGGCGTATCCCGAGGACTACCGCCCCGACGTGGACGCGGCGAGCGTGCTCGGGACGGCTCTGACCGATGCGTTCGGAGAGAACCGTCCACCGGGTCTACGCGAGCGCGTCGCCAAAGGGAATCCGGCTCAGGTCCTGACCGAGGCGAGCCACGACGCAACCATGGTCGTGGTGGGCAGCAGGGGACACGGGGGATTCGCCGGACTGCTACTCGGTTCGGTCAGTTCGTATGTCGCCGAACATGCGGCGTGTCCCGTACTGGTGATTCGGCGAGGCGCCCGCGGCCTGGAAGAGCCCGTCGATCCGGCGACCGCCGATCGATGAACTCGAAATAACCTCGTCCGGAGACCTCGGCTCCTCGCCACACCGCCCTGTATGCGAACCCGGTGACGAATCCGCTGCCGAGACCGAACGTGAACTCGGTATCCATGGTCGCGTGCAGATCCAGCCACGCGTGTCCGTCGGCGTCCACGACGACGAATCGGGTCTCGGCCGGTACCTGCATCGGGACTCCGTACGGCGTCGGTTCGGGTGAGTCACGCAGTCGCACCACCTCGAACGAGACGTTCTCGAAACGGGTGCCGTACCTGTCGCGGGACCGGTGCAGCGCGGTGGTCATGAACGGGACTCCGCCGAGGGAGTACCGGCTCAGCAGGATCTGGTTGTCGGCATCGAGATTGACGATCTGGTACACGAAGTAGTCGAGCGGTGCCTTGAGTGCCGCGGGTAGTGGACGGTCGCGCAAGAGATACGGGCTGGGGCAGGCCCCGTATTCGAAGGAACACAACCCGTTCACCTCCGCGGTGGTCCCGCGATGGGTGATCGTCCCGTCGTACTCGGTCAGTAGCCCGAAGTGCTTGTAGACCGGGTTGTGTCGGTATTGGTGAGGCGCAAAGCGATATCGACGCCGCCGAGTCGACCGGCAAGCCGGTACTCCGGGTAGCTGCCGGTCAGCGTCAGGTCGTCACCGAACCGGACGAGTGAGCCGTCCGGTTCGGCAACGAAGGTGTCGCCGAATGCATAGTTGCCGAAGTGCGCGGGATGGGACGCCGCGGTCCCGGCCACCAGCGCCGCGTTGCGGCGAGGACTCCCGGCGATCGCGTCGTCGTTGTCGAATGCGACGGATCCCGTCGCGCCCACCAGGGACATCATCGAGAAGAACCGGTGCGGCTCCGGGAGATCCGGAATCATGACTCCGAAATGTGTCCATCCGTACCGGCGGGACCGCAGATGCGGCAGGAGGATTTCCGGTTCCGAGAAGGGTTGTCCGTCCGATGATTCGGCCGAATCGGCGATGCGGAGTGCAGAGCGCAGAATGCTCCGGATACCGGTGGACGCGATGCGATGCATGGCCGGGATACTGCCACGTGGATGAACGGGCAGCGTCAGGACACTGCGGCTCGCAGCAACCGCAACTGGCCGATTTCTGCGACGTTCTTCATCAACTCGGCGTCCACCCACGCGATCATGTGGGCGACGGTCTTGTCGGGGTCGTCCGGCCACGGGAACGGCGCGGGGGCGTCGAGATCGGCGTCACCGAGGGTGTCCAACAGGGCCGTCCACTCGTCGCGCAGGCCACGCAGCCAAGCGATCGCCGACGCACCGTCGCCCGGCCACCGGATCTCGGTGCGCTCGCGGGGAGTCCGGCCACGGGCATGGTCGATCGTCACCGACCACCACCAGCCCAGGTGCCAGGTGAGCCAGCCGATCGTCGGTACCGGCGCGGGGTCGGGCTCGGATTCGTCGAAGTCCGATACCCATTCGCCGTCGTCGCCGCGGCGCACCGACCAGCACAGCGGCGCGGGTTCCCACAGGAAGTCGCCGGGTTGCAACTGTCCGAGGTGCAGTTCGAACAGCGACCAGGTGAGGTCGAACTGCCAGCGCAGCACATCGAGTCGGGGCGAGGACATCGGCTCATCGTAGGGTGGCCGCGGTCCGTGGCGCAGCACCCGACCCGCGAAAGTGAGGCCGGCGACCGAAGCGGCGAAGTCCATCCCGGGGATTTTCCCAGGGGGCGGACCGCCGGTTCGGTCGCCGGGCACGATTGCCGGTCTCGCTCAGGCACGTCCGTGCGCGCGGATCACAGACCGGATCCGGAAAGTCCTGTGATGGGGGATCACCAGGGAAGGGTGTCGGGTGTGCTCGTGGCGGGGGCGTCGAGAAGCTTGTCGAGCCACAGCACCGCTTCGACGAGCATCTCGAGACGGCTCATCCAGTCCATGCCCAATCCGACGGGACCCAGTTTCACACGCGCTTCGGAAGCGCCACCGGCGAGCACGTCGGCGACGGCCTTCATGACGCTCGATTCAGGTTCTTCGAGGCTGCTGAGGTCGACCTCTGCGCCGCCCGTGGTGCGGATCGTGAGAGCGACACCCTCGTCGCCGCGTAGTCCCGGTCCGAGCTTGCTCACCAGAACGTCTGCGATGCTGCTGACGACCCACCGGTAGACGCCGTTGTAGGGAGGCGGGTGCGAATCGGTGCTCGAGATGAGCGCGCCGACGGCCTCGGTCAGTTCGTTGTAGGCCTTGCCGTCCGCGAGGGCGAGCAGATACCCGCCGACCTCCGCGTCCGTACGTGTGATGCCGAGTGATTCGTCGTTCATCTCGGTCGGGTGCCCGCGAGAGTGCGTTGCCACACATCCGGTTCCGGAACCGGTAGTACTCGCGAGAACAGTGGTCTGCGTCACAAGGACCTCGTACGCTGAGATCATGAAGCACATCAGCACCGGCCCGCACGATGTGACCGTCGATGTCGGGGACATGGTCGAACTGCACTTGAAGGAGAACACTTCCCGCGACTACTGCTGGTTCACCAACCGGGTGGGTGCGGGGCTGGTGCTGCACGACGTCCGGTGCGTGCCCTCCGAAAATCCGTTTCCCGGGGCGTCGATCGACCGGATCTTCTACCTCAAGGCACGGCGTCCCGGGCGCTGGCCGGTGTCACTGCGCATGCGGCGGCTGGCCGACCTCGACGCCGATCGCGCACAGATGACGGTGACGGTGCGCAACGGCGTCTCCGGTCAGCGCAACGCGTCCGGGGAATCCAAGTCGCGCGCCGAGTAGGTGTCGCACGCGTCGACCTGTCCGGTGCGGTAACCGGCGAGGAACCATTTCTGGCGCTGCTCCGACGAACCGTGGGTCCACGCTTCGGGGTTGACGCGACCCGACGCGGCGGACTGGATCCGATCGTCACCCACAGCCGACGCCGCCGACAGGGCGTCGCGGATGTCGGTGTCGCTGAGTGGCGACAGGAACGGCTGCCCGGTGTTCGGATCCGGCATCGTGTCCGCGTAGTACGCCCATACCCCTGCGTAGCAGTCGGCCTGCAATTCGGTGCGCACCGCACCGGACTCCGGCCCGCGCGGGTCTGCCTGCGCACGTCCGAGGTCACCGAGCTGGTTCTGGATGTGATGCCCGACTTCGTGTGCGACCACGTACTCCTGCGCGAGTGGTCCGGCACTGGCGCCGAAGCGGGTGACGAGGTCGTCGAAGAAACTGGTATCGAAATATGCCGTCTCATCGGCCGGGCAGTAGAAGGGGCCGATATCGCTGGTGGCATTGCCGCAGCCTGTCGAGGTCGCGCCGGCGAAGAGCACGACCTCGGGTTGCACGTACGGCACTCCGGTCTGCTGAGCGAGATTCTCATCCCACACGAGATCGAGGCTCCCCACCGTGCCCACGATGCGGCAGTCGACCTTCGCGTTGAAGTCGGCGCCCGTCTCGCATCCTTCGACGGTGCCGCCTGCCCCGTACCCGGTGGACTCGCCGGGGTCGCCGGAGCCGAGCAGCGACCCGGGATCTCCACCGAACAGCAGCGCGAGGATCAGGATCAGGATGCCGCCGGTGCCGCCGCCGAGCGCGATCTTGCCGCCGCGTCCGCCGCCCCCGGTACGGACTCGGCCCGGGTTCATCCGTGCGCCCTCGTTGAAGGTCATCGCATCGCTCTCTCGTCGCAGTGCCCAGAAGTCGCACAAGCTTGTCACGAGGCGATTCGGCATGCGTGTGCCCGCCCTGTTCTTGTCTTTCGTAGGATTACACCCGACGAACCCGTCGCTGTCGTTTCGAAAGGACTTCCGTGCTGCGCACCCATCTCGCCGGCTCGTTGCGAGCCGAGCACGCCGAGCAGACTGTCACCCTCACCGGTTGGGTCGCTCGGCGCCGCGACCACGGCGGGGTCATCTTCATCGACCTGCGCGATGCGTCGGGGGTGGCGCAGGTGGTCTTCCGCGACCCGGGAGTGCTCGAACAGGCGCACCGTCTGCGCGCCGAATACTGCGTCAAGGTCACCGGCGTGGTCGAGATGCGGCCCGAGGGAAACCAGAACTTCGAGATTCCCACCGGCGCCATCGAGGTCAATGCCACCGAACTCGAGGTGCTGAACGAGTCCGCTCCGCTGCCGTTCCAGCTCGACGACCAGGCAGGCGAGGAAGCCCGCCTCAAGTACCGCTACCTCGACCTGCGACGGGAAGGCCCGGGCAAGGCCATCCGGCTGCGCAGCAAGGTCAACGCCGCCGCACGGGCAGTGCTGGCCCAGCACGAGTTCGTCGAGGTCGAGACCCCCACGCTGACGCGCTCCACGCCCGAGGGCGCCCGTGACTTCCTGGTACCCGCCCGCCTGCAGCCCGGGAACTTCTACGCACTGCCGCAGTCCCCGCAGCTGTTCAAGCAGCTGCTCATGGTCGGCGGCATCGAGCGGTACTACCAGATCGCCCGCTGTTACCGCGACGAAGATTTCCGTGCGGACCGGCAGCCCGAGTTCACCCAGCTCGACATCGAGATGGCGTTCGTGACGCAGGACGATGTCATCCTGCTCGCCGAAGACGTGCTCGAAGCACTGTGGCGTCTCGTCGGCTACGAGATCCGGACGCCGATCCCGCGGATGACGTACGCGGATGCGATGCGTCGTTTCGGGTCGGACAAGCCCGACCTTCGATTCGGGATCGAACTGGTCGAGTGCAAGGAATTCTTCAAGGACACCACCTTCCGGGTCTTCCAGGCCGAGTACGTCGGTGCGGTCGTCATGGAAGGTGGCGCGAGCCAGCCGCGACGCCAGCTCGACGCGTGGCAGGAATGGGCCAAGCAGCGCGGGGCCAAGGGTCTGGCGTACGTGCTGGTGGGGGAGGACGGGGAACTCACCGGTCCGGTTGCCAAGAACCTCACCGACACCGAGCGCGCCGGACTCGCGGCACACGTGGGCGCGAAGCCGGGCGATTGCATCTTCTTCGCCGCCGGCGCCACCAAGCCGATGCGTGCACTCCTCGGCGCGGCACGCGGGGAGATCGCCCGCAAGCTCGACCTGATCGATCCGAACGCGTGGGCGTTCGTGTGGATCGTCGACGCGCCGCTGTTCGAACCGGCCGCAGACGCGACGGCGAGCGGCGATGTGGCACTGGGGCATTCGGCGTGGACGGCGGTGCACCACGCCTTCACCTCGCCCAAGCCCGAATTCATGGACACGTTCGACACCGACCCCGGATCGGCGCTTGCGTACGCGTACGACATCGTGTGCAACGGCAACGAGATCGGCGGCGGTTCGATCCGTATCCACCGTCCCGACATCCAGGAACGCGTGTTCAAGGTGATGGGCATCTCGGAGGAGGAGGCGAACGAGAAGTTCGGCTTCCTTCTCGACGCGTTCAAGTACGGCGCGCCCCCGCACGGCGGCATCGCCTTCGGCTGGGATCGCATCACCGCTCTGCTCGCCGGGATGGATTCGATCCGCGAGGTCATTGCGTTCCCGAAGTCGGGTGGGGGAGTCGATCCGCTCACGGACGCTCCGGGGCCCATCACTCCGGAGCAGCGTAAGGAGTCGGGTATCGATTACAAGCCCGAACCCGAAGCGGACAAGGCTGCACCTCCCGCCAAGAGCTGATTCGGCTACCGGCTGATCCGGCTGGGTCGAGGCCGCACGTCCTGAGGGGCGTGCGGCCTCCGCTTTCTCTGGGGGGCAGTTTTCCTCTGACCGGCGGAGTTCGAATCGGACGGAAGTCCTAGAAATACCGAATCCAACGCCGACTCGAAACCCCGCCACGAACCCGCCGCTCACAATGCGAGCGCTCTCGGCGTCGTCGTGCTCGCCGTTTGCGCCCCGGAGCAGGCGGGTACCTCGGTCGGGAGATCGCGGTGCCACCGTCGGCACCGCACCGGAGGAGGAACCTGCACATGCCCGACGCAAGCGTGATGATGTACAAGCCCCTTGCCCTGGCGGCGAGTGTCGGGGGAGGTGTGCTCGCGGGAGCGGTCTTCCAGCAGGTGTGGAAGCGAGTGGGGCAGAATCGCCCGAAGCCGGAACCACAAGACCTGTCACAGAGCACCCGCGACGTGCTCATCGCAGCCGCGTTGCAGGGCCTGATCTTCGGCATGGTGAAAGCCGGCGTGGACCGCGCAACCGCGAAGAGCTTCAGCAAGGTCACCCACAAGTCGCCGGCATAGTCACCTTCGGTCCGGAGCAGTGACGTGCGGCACCCCGCACGCCGCCGGGTCCGCCGCGAATACACGTTGAGCAACTCCACCTGGCAGAGTTGACCCGTCGCCGGTGCGACGGTCGAGCGAGTCGTGAACGACGGTGCGCCGACGGAAAGATCGAGAGGGCGGCGCTTCATGCACGACGTGGCCGAGGCGGATCCGGTCGGGGAGTACGACACCCCGTTCAGTCCGCAGTACGACGAGCTACACACCGCTTCCGGTGAGATCCGGGAGCACTGGAGCGAACTCGCCGGGGTGCTCGAGGGCCGCTCGCCCGCGGTGCTCGAGCGCTACCGGCGACGTGTACGCACCCTGGTCGACAATCACGGCATCACCTACAACCCGGTCGACTCGGTGGGCCCGGACGGAGAACCGACCGGCCCGGTGCGCTGGGAAGTAGACGCCTTACCCCTGGTTCTCGCCGCAGACGACTGGGCGGTCCTCGAACGAGGGCTCGTGCAGAGATCGCGCGTGCTCGACGCACTGCTGGCAGACCTGTACGGCCCGCAGCGCACACTCACCACGGGCTTGCTGCCTCCGGAGTTGGTCTTCGGCCATCCCGGATACCTGCGAGCGGCTCACGGAGTCACTCTTCCGGGGCCGCATCAACTCTTCATCCACGCGGTGGATGTGGCGCGGCATCGCGACGGTAGCTTCCGTGCGATCCGCGACCACACCCAGGCGCCGTCCGGTCTCGGCTACGCGATGGCGGATCGTCGGGTCGTCGCCCATGCGATGCCGGAGATCTACACCACCGCCGGCCCGCGGCCCCTCGCACCGTTCGGTCACGCGCTCAGGCTCGCGCTGCGCGATGTCGCGCCCAGCGGTGTCGAGGACCCGTTCGTGGTGGTGCTCAGTCCGGGTGCGCAATCCGAAACAGCCTTCGACCAAGCGCATCTCGCGAGCGTGCTGGGCGTGCCGCTCGTCGAGTCGGCCGACCTGACCGTGCGGGAGGGGAGGCTGTGGATGCGTTCGCTGGGGTCGCTGACCCGCGTCGACGTGGTGATGAGGCGCATCGACGCCGACTACGCCGACCCGCTCGACCTCCGGCGTGATTCGAGGCTGGGCGTGGTCGGACTCGTGGAAGTCGTTCGTCGCGGTGGAGTGTCACTGGTCAACCCGCTGGGCAGCGGAGTCCTCGAAAACCCCGCGCTCGCGGGATACCTTCGACCACTCGCCCGGGCGCTGCTCGACGAGGACCTCCTGCTCGAATCGGAGGAGACCCATTGGGGCGGAACCGCCTCCGGACTCTCGGAACTCACCTCGCGCCTTCCCGATCTGGTCTTGCGCTCCACCGTCACCGCGGAAACCGTTGTCGGTGAAACCTTGACCGCCGCGGAGCGGGAGGAATTGCTCGCCCGCATGAAGGCGCAACCGGGCAACTGGGTGGCGCAGGAACGTGTCGAGTACTCCCACGCGCCCAGCCTCGACGGAACGGCCGTGACGGCGTCTCCCGTGAGTCTTCGGTTGTTCACCGTTGCGCAGCGCGTCGGATACACGCCGATGCCCGGCGGACTGTGTGAGGTGCTGGTACCGGGCGCCGCGCCGGAAACCGAACCGCGAGTGGCGGCGAAGGATGTCTGGGTACGGACTGTCGCGGGTGGCGCCACCACCGACGCGGCGGGCTCTACCGCTCCGGAATCGCTGCCGCGCTTCGCGGCGCCTTCCACCGAGGTGGTGGCCTCGCCGCGCGTGCTCAACGACATGTTCTGGATCGGCCGCTACGGCGAGCGCGCGGAAGATACGGCGCGACTGCTCGTTTCGATGAGGGAGCGTTACCAGGACTACCGGAACCGGCCGTGGCTCGAGGGCAGCGACTGCTTGCCTGTTCTGCTCGGCACACTTGTCGCGACCTCACAGCTCAGCGAGGGTGTCGCGATGGTGGACGACCATCGCAACGTCGTGGCGGAGTTCCGCGCCCTCACCGTGGATCGTGCGCGGCCGGGCTCGCTCGCGCAGTCGTTCGGTGGGCTCGAGCGCGCTGCCCGCGCCGTGCGCGACCAGCTCTCGCACGACACCTGGACGGTCCTGGCCGACGTGCAGCGCGCCCTCGACGACCTCGCGGTCGATCCGGAAGACGACGGCGCGCAGCTCGGCGCGACCCAGTCGGCGGTGCTCAACGGCATGCTCGCCCTGTCCGGCCTCGGCGCGGAATCGATGGTGCGCGATCTGGGCTGGTACGTGATGGACATCGGCAAACGCCTCGAGCGGGGCCTGGCGCTGGTGTCGCTGCTGTCCTCGACCCTGACCCGCGAGCACACCCGGCCCACCGAACGCGCGCTCATGGAGTCGGTGCTCGCCGCGGCGGAGAGTTCGGTGACGTTCCGGCGACGCAACACCACGGTGCGGGTCGCCGCCGTCGCCCAGCTGCTCCTGTTCGATCCGGGTAATCCGCGCTCGCTCGCGTACCTCCTCGACCGGCTGCGCGAGAACCTGGTGGCATTGCCGCACTCGTCGGGCTCGTCCCTGCCGGAACGGCTCGTCGACGAACTCCTCGCGACATTGCGCCGCTGCGACCCGTCCGACCTCGAGACCGTCACCGACGGTGTCCGGGCGGAGTTCGCGCGCCTGCTCGACTCCACCCACGCCGGGCTGACGGAACTCGCCGTCGTCTTGATGAAGGGACCGCTGTCGTTGCCCGGCGGAACCCGGCCCCTGTGGGGCGGCACAGAGCGGAGGGACCTGCCATGACAGTCGCCGACGGATCCAGCGAGCCCGGTGTGCGGCGGTACCGCATCACGCACCGCACCACCTACCGCTATTCGGGCGCGGTGACCTCCTCCTACGGACGCGGATACCTGCTTCCCCGCGAAACCGACCGGCAGCAGGTGCTCTCCAGTGAGGTCACCGTGAGTCCCGCGCCGGCGGACATGTCCACCGGCGCGGACCTGTGGGGCAACCGCGACCTGTTCTTCCACGTCACCGACACGCACGAGGTGCTCGAAGTGGTGGGACGCTCCGAGGTCGCGGTCTCACCTCCGCACCCGGGGCGGTTGCGGACGCCGGCGTGTCTGGCGCCGTGGGAGACGGCCCGCCCGGCCGGCCCCGCCGGTGCGCTGGCCGTCGACTTCGTACTCGACGTGCATCCGCCGGAGGTCGACGACGACGTGCGTGCCTACGCCGAGAAGACGTTCACGGCCGGGCGGCCGATCGCCGAGGCGATCGTCGACCTGACACACCGGATCTTCACGGACTTCACCTACCGGTCGGGGTCGACATCCGTGTCCACCCGCGTTGCGGAAGTGCTGGCGGCCGGATCGGGTGTGTGTCAGGACTTCGCGCGCCTGGCGATCGCCTGCCTGCGCTCCCAGGGGCTCGCAGCACGCTACGTCTCCGGATATCTCGCGACCGACCCGCCGCCCGGGAAGGAACGCATGGTCGGGGTGGACGCGACGCATGCGTGGGCGTCGGTGTGGCTACCGGACGGCACGTGGCTGGACTTCGACCCCACGAACGATCAACTCGGCGACGAGCGGTACACGACCGTGGCGTGGGGACGTGACTACGCGGATGTGTCGCCGTTGCGGGGCGTGATCTATACGGAAGCGCAGGACAGCACGATCGAGGTATCGGTCGATGTCGCGCCGATCGACGAAGAATTCTCCGCTGCGGGAGGACGTTCCGATCAGGGCGATCGAAACCCCGTGGACATCGGCAACACCTCCGCGGGCACCCGGTCGTCGATCTCGTGAGATACCCGATGTGCTGCCCGGACGGTGCAGGTCAGGACAAAGCGGATGTGCCCTCGCGCGCGTGACCATCGAAGGTCCTGAGTGACCGAGGTCTTCTGCGAGCCCATTTAGTGACCGGGAACCTGTAGATTGGTTCGTGATGACTGCAACATTGGCGGACCCCGTGTCAGAGGTAGTGCAGGCAGCCGAGCAGCTGCTCACTCGTCGTACCGGGGCGCCGGTCAAACTGGCGGATCCCGTCGACCTCGGGGGCAGTGGCAGGTCGGTCGTTCTCCGGGTGCGGGTCGCCGCGAACCCCTTCTCGTTGCCGCGCACACTCGTGCTCAAGCAGGTGCCGCCGTCGCGCGGTGCCGGCCACGTCGACCTCCACGGTTCCGCGACAGACGAGCAGATCGCGTTCCTGCGCGAAGCGGTCTCCTACCAGTTCGCGACCGCCCTCGCCAAGGACCACCGTCCCGGTGCGGAACTGCTCGCGTACGACTTCGCGACCCGGTTGCTCGTCCTGAGCGATCTCGGCGACGCGACCCCTCTCGCGACCCTGATGCGCAGTGGTGACAGCGAGACCGTCGGCAACACGCTCATGGCGCTTGCGCAGGCTCTCGGCCGGATGCACGCCGCGACCGTGGGACGAGAAGAGGACTTCGCGGCGTTGCTGCGCCGCGCGGACGTCTCGCATGTCGCCGACACGGTGTCCGAACAGGCGATCGACGCAGTGCGCGGTGTGCCCGAACTGCTGGGTACCGATTTCGGTCTCACCGTGCCCGATTCGGTCCGGGAACGGGCCGAACGCGCCGCAAAGCTGTTCACCGGCGGTCGTCACCGGGCCTTCAGCCCGTCGGACCTGTGCCCGGACAACATCGTCGTCGGCGACGACGGCGTGCAGTTCCTCGACTACGAGTGGGGAGGCTTCCGGGACGCGACCCTCGATATCGCATTCGCCCTGACGTCCTTCCCCCTGTGCGTGTGTGCCGTTCCCATGACCGTGGAGCGGATGCGGGCGATGGCCGACGCGTGGCGCGCCGAGGTCGTCGGCATGTGGCCGCACCTGGCCTACGACGAAGTGCTGGCCGAACGCCTTCTGGACGCGCTGCTGGCGTGCGTCTGGCTCAGCACCCATCTCTTCCTGCCCGAGGACCACGCCCGGATCGCCTCGGTACGCGAGCACGAACTGTCGGTGCCGCGAATCGAAGCACTGCGTTCCCGCTGGATGCTGCTCGCCGATTTCGCGGCCGACACCGGCCACGACGACGTCGCCGGACATGCGCGCGAGGTGCTCGAACAGCTCGAGGCACGCGAAGCGGCCTGACGCCCACCAGTCCGGGTCACACCGGCGGTACGGGTTCGACGCATGCGGTGCCGTTCAGCACACGGAAGCCCGCTGCTCGTCGTGCGCCGGTCGACGGGTCGGTACGGTCGCCGAGGAAGAACCATTCCATCTGCACCGCATCCGGGGTCACCTCGAGCACCCCGAAGCCGTGCGAGTCCAGTTCGACGAACCGAACGTGCCGGTTGGTCGACCGCACGACCTCCTCCAGCGCCGGTGATGCCGTGCGCGGCGGGACCCCCAGCAACTCGTCGATGTTGGCCGACGTCACCGACGGCACCACGAACTCGGTGGCGACGGTGCCCGCACCCGGATAGGCGGCCGGATCGGCGGGAATGTCCATCGCCCACGACGTGTGGATATCGCCCGTGAGGAACACGACATTGCGTCGTCCCGCACCGCTGATCGCGTCGAGCAGACGCCGACGGTCGGCCGGGTACCCGTCCCACTGGTCGGTGCTGAACGGCACCCCGTTCGACGGCGCACCGAGCAGTGCGGTGAGCGCACCGGTCGTGCGCACGTCGAGGGGAGGGAGCAGGAGCGGTGCGAACATCACGGAGTTGCCGACGAGCTGCCATCGAGTCGGAGAACTCGTCAGGCCCGCGGTGAGCCAGGCCATCTGGTCCTTGCCCGTGATGGTGCGGCCGGGCTCGTCGACAGTCTTCCCGTCTACCGGCCGAGCCTGCTCGGAACGGTACGTGCGCAGATCGAGCATCGACAGTTCGGCGAGGTCACCGAACCGGAGCCGCCGGTACAGACGATCGCCTTCCCTCCGGACCGGCATCCATTCGTAGTAGGCCCGGACCGACGCGGCCTTGCGCGCGGCCCAGTCGCCCTCGGTCGCCGGGTCGTGGTTCTCGGCACCGCCCGACCACGCGTCGTTCGCGGACTCGTGGTCGTCCCACACCACGATCCACGGCACGAGGGCGTGTAGCCGCTGCAGATCGGGGTCGGTCTTGTACTGGCCGTGCCGCATCCGGTAATCGGCGGTGGTGACGATCTCGTGCGACGGACGATGCGCCCGTACTTCGGATCCCGTCGAAACGGGGAACTCGCCGGCCGCGTACTCGTACAGATAGTCGCCCAGATGCACCATCGCGTCCAGGTCGCCGCGTGCGGCGAGATGCCGGTACGACGCGAAGTAGCCACCCTCCCAGTCCGCGCAGGACACGACGCCCAACCGGAGACGCTCGACGTGCGCGTCGGCGGCCGGTGCGGTGTGTGTGCGCCCGGTGGGGGAGACGGCCCCGCCGGCGAGGAAGCGATAGTAGTACTCCGTGTCGGCGGCCAGGCCTGTCGCATCGACCTTCACGGTGTGGTCCGCGTCGGCTGTCGTCGACACCGATCCCGAGGCCACCGTGTCGGAGAAGTCGGCGTCCCGGGCGATCTCCCACTGCACCGTGGTCGCGGGGCCCACGCCCGAGCCGGGGACCGCATCGGGTGTGGGAGTGATGCGGGTCCAGAGGACGATCGCGTCGGGAAGCGGGTCACCGGAAGCCACGCCGTGTGCGAAGACAGGCGGAGCCGCCGACGCGCCGGGAGCGGTCGCCGCGGCCAGGGCAGACGTGCCGGCGACCACCGCGCCGGCTCGCAGGAGTGTTCGACGCGTCACACGAAGTAGGGGCACGGCGTCGATCTGACCATGCCGAGGGTCCCGATTCAGGGCAAACGGCAGATATGCACCGAAATGTCGCCGCTTGTTCACCGGGTACTGCGACCGCGACGGTCGGTGGGAGCTTGTAGCGTCGGAGTGGTGAGTGACGTATTCGGTGCGGAGGATCCTTCGGCAGAACCGGACGCCCTCTTCGAGGCGCCCCGCGCAGAGGAACCCGAACCCGAACCGGAGATACGCCGCGCACCCGCAGCGCCGACCGGGCCCTCCGCTCCGCTCGCCGCCCGCATGCGTCCCGCGAGTCTCGACGAGGTGGTCGGCCAGCAGCACCTGCTCGAACCCGGCGCTCCGCTCCGACGCCTCGTGGAAGGTTCGGGCGCGGCGTCCGTCGTGCTGTACGGCCCGCCCGGGACCGGGAAGACGACGCTCGCGTCATTGATCTCCGGTGCGACAGGCCGGCGGTTCGAAGCGCTCTCGGCTCTGTCCGCCGGTGTGAAGGACGTGCGTGCGGTCATCGATGTGGCGCGCCGCCGCCTCGCCCACGGCGAGCAGACGGTGCTGTTCATCGACGAGGTCCACCGGTTCTCGAAGACCCAGCAGGATGCGCTGCTCGCCGCCGTGGAGAACCGGATCGTGCTGCTCGTCGCGGCGACGACCGAAAACCCCTCCTTCTCCGTCGTCGCTCCGCTGCTGTCGCGCTCGCTGGTGCTCCAACTGCAACCGCTCGGCACGGAGGACATCCGGCAACTGCTCGAACGCGCCCGCGTCGACGAACGCGGACTCGGTGGCGTGGTGGACATCACCGACGACGCGCTCGATCACCTCGTACGTCTCGCAGGCGGCGACGCGCGACGCGCGCTCACCGCGCTCGAGGCGTCCGCCGAGACGGCGTCGGACCGGGCCGGCGACGGCGACGCCGTCATCGATCTGTCCACGGTCGAGTCGAGCATCGACAGGGCCGCGGTGCGCTATGACCGCGACGGCGACCAGCACTACGACGTCGCGAGCGCGTTCATCAAGTCGCTGCGCGGCTCCGACGTCGATGCCGCCCTGCACTACCTGGCGCGGATGATCGTCGCGGGGGAGGACCCCCGCTTCATCGCCCGGCGCCTGATGATCCAGGCCAGCGAGGAAGTGGGAATGGCCGACCCCACCGCGTTGCAGACCGCCGTCGCCGCATCACACGTCGTGCAGCAGGTCGGGATGCCCGAGGCTCAGCTCGCTCTCGCCCAGGCCACCATCCACATCGCGACAGCCCCCAAGTCGGGTGCGGTCACCGCTGCGCTGGGAGCGGCGATCGCCGACGTCAAAGCGGGCAAGGCCGGGATGGTGCCCGCGCACCTGCGTGACGGGCATTATCAGGGCGCGCAGAAGCTCGGCAACGCCGTCGGGTACCGCTACCCGCACGACCATCCGGACGGCGTGCTCGCCCAGCAGTACGCGCCCGACGAACTGGTCGGGGTCGACTACTTCCGGCCGACCAACCACGGAGCCGAACGTGAACTGGCGTCGCGGGTGCCGAAGCTCCGCCGCATCGTGCGAGGCGAGCGGTAGGCGGGCGTGACGTCCGTCGTACCGACCGGAAGCCGGTTGCGCCGGGACGTTAAGCTGAACGATGGCCGTTTCGCGCGGCCGGCAGGCCACACCGGGCAGTTCCCGGAACCGTCACACGACAAAGGACCATGACGTGCAGACCCACGAGATCCGTAGGCGCTTTCTCGATCACTTCGTGAAGGCCGGCCACACCGAGGTACCCAGCGCGTCGCTGATCCTCGCCGATCCGAATCTCCTGTTCGTCAATGCCGGCATGGTTCCCTTCGTGCCGTTCTTCCTCGGGCAGCAGACCCCGCCGTACACCCGTGCGACATCGGTGCAGAAGTGCGTGCGCACGCTCGACATCGAAGAGGTCGGCAAGACGACCCGGCACAACACGTTCTTCCAGATGGCCGGCAACTTCTCGTTCGGGGATTACTTCAAGGAAGAGGCCATCGCCTTCGCGTGGTCGCTGCTCACCGGCTCCGTCGACGACGGCGGATACGGCATCGATCCGGAAAAGCTCTGGGTCACCGTGTATCTCGACGACGACGAAGCGTTCGCGATCTGGCGCGACAAGATGAACGTGCCGGAGGCCCGCATCCAACGGCGCGGCATGAAGGACAACTACTGGTCCATGGGAATCCCCGGCCCGTGCGGCCCGTGCTCGGAGATCTTCTACGACCGCGGCCCCGAGTACGGCGTCGAGGGCGGCCCGGAGGCCGACGAAGACCGCTACATCGAGATCTGGAATCTCGTCTTCATGCAGAACGAGCGCGGCGAAGGCCGCTCCAAGGACGACTACCCGATCCTCGGACCGCTGCCGAAGAAGAACATCGACACCGGTATGGGCGTCGAGCGGGTGGCGTTCCTGCTCCAGGGCGTCGAGAACGTGTACGAGACCGATCTGCTCCGTCCCGTGATCGACAAAGCCGCCGAACTGACAGGCGCGGTGTACGGCGCCAAGCACGAGGACGACGTCCACTTCCGGGTGATCGCCGACCACGCCCGCACGGCCGCGATGCTCATCGTCGACGGCGTCAACCCCGGCAACGACGGCCGTGGATACGTTCTGCGTCGTCTGCTTCGCCGGATCGTGCGCTCGGCGCGTCTGCTCGGCGCCGACCGTCCCACGATGGCCGAGTTCATGACCGTCGTCCGCGACACGATGGCGCCGTCCTACCCCGAACTCGCGACCAACTTCTCGCGCATCGAGACGGTCGCGGTCGGTGAGGAGACCGCGTTCCTCAAGACGCTCGGCACCGGCAGCAAGCTCTTCGAAGGGGCGGTCGACGCCGCGAAAGCACAGGGCGAGACCGTGCTCGGCGGAACCGCCGCATTCACCCTCCACGACACCTACGGCTTCCCCATCGACCTCACGCTCGAGATGGCGTCCGAGGCCGGATTGACCGTGGACGAGGACGGCTTCCGGTCGCTGATGGCGGAACAGCGCCAGCGCGCGAAGGACGACGCGCGGGCCCGCAAGCACGCGCACGCCGACCTGACGGTCTACAAGGAACTCCTCGACCGTGGCCCCACCGAGTTCACCGGCTTCGGTGAACTCGTAACCGAGGCGCACGTGCTCGCCGTGATTACCGGGGGCGAACGCCTGCACACCGCATCCGCCGGGCAGAAGGTCGAACTGATCCTCGACCGCAGCCCCCTCTATGCGGAGTCGGGCGGCCAGATCGCCGACGTGGGAACGATTACCGGGCCGGGTCTGAAGATCAAGGTCGACGACGTCCAGAAGATCGCCAAGCAGTTGTGGACGCACAAGGTCACCGTGGTCGAAGGACAGGTGACCGAGGGCGACGCGGTGCTCGTGCAGGTCGACCCCGAATGGCGCAAGGGCGCGACACAGGGCCATTCCGGCACCCACCTCGTGCATGCCGCGCTGCGGGAGGTCCTCGGACCCAACGCCGTGCAGGCCGGTTCGCTCAACAAGCCCGGCTACCTGCGGTTCGACTTCTCCTGGCCCGGTGCGTTGTCGGAGCAGCAGAAGCAGGACATCGAGGTCGTCACCAACGAGGCGGTCGCAGCGAACTACCCGGTCAACACGTTCGTCACCGACCTCGACAAGGCCAAGAAGATGGGCGCGATGGCGCTCTTCGGCGAGAACTACGGCGACGAGGTGCGTGTCGTCGAGATCGGTGGCCCCTTCTCGATGGAGCTGTGCGGCGGCACCCACGTCCAGCATTCGTCGCACGTCGGGACCGTCACGCTCCTCGGTGAGCAGTCGGTGGGGTCGGGTGTGCGCCGGGTCGAGGCCTACGTCGGACTCGATTCCTACCGCCACCTCGCGAAGGAACGGGCATTGCTCGCAGGCCTGTCGTCGACGCTGAAGGTTCCCTCCGAGGAGGTGCCCGGACGCGTCGAGTCGCTGATCGAGCGGCTCAAGGCGGCAGAGAAGGAACTGGAGAAGACGAAGGCGGCCAACGTCGCGGCGGCAGCGGGCACTTACGCCGGCAAGGCGCAGCGAATCGGCGACCTGCTCGTGGTGGCCGAGGCGGCTCCCGAAGGCGTCACCGGCAACGACCTGCGCACCCTGGCATCCGATATCCGCGGCCGGCTGGGCTCCGAGCCCGCTGTCGTGCTGCTCCTGGGCAGTGCCGACGGAAAGGTTCCGTTCGTCGTCGCCACCAGCAAGCCCGCGCAGGCGATGGGCATCAAGGCCGGCGATCTCGTCGCGAGCTTCGGACCCGCGATCGGCGGACGCGGCGGCGGCAAGCCCGATATGGCACAGGGGGCGGGCTCGGATCCGTCCGGCATCCGTGCCGCACTCGATGCCTTCCGCGCCCGGCTCAGCGAGCTGGCCGGCTGAGCGTGGCTGACCTGCCGGGCCCGGATCGACCCGGGGCCGACGACCCCGGCCGAGGCCGACGAATCGGGATCGATGTCGGGAGCGTGCGGATCGGGGTCGCTTCGAGCGACCCCGATTGCATCCTCGCCACGCCCGTCGAGACCGTGCCGCGCTCGAAAGACCGCGGTCCCGACGCGCCGGATATCCGGCGCATTGTCCAAATCGTTATGGAATACGAGGCCGTGGAGGTTATCGTCGGGCTTCCGCAGACGCTGCGCGGTGAGCCCGGCAAGGCCGCGAAACTGGCGAGCGACTTCGCTCGCCGCATTCGCAGGCAATTGCCCGACGTTCCCGTGCGCATGGCCGATGAACGTTTCACCACGGTCACTGCGGCGCGTGCCCTCCGCGAGAGCGGGGTGAGCGCAAGGGGCGCGCGGCCGGTGATCGACCAGGCCGCGGCCGTGGCCATTTTGCAGGGTTGGTTGGACGAGCGGAGCGCAGCAGTGAACGAAGCCGACGGAGACCTCGGGGGAAGCCGGTGAACCGGCACGGGCAGTCCGACGACCGTTCCGAACCCACAAGGCAGGGGTTGTTCTCCGACCCGTACGCCGGTAGCTACCGGGGACCGGCGGATCGGCGTGGCGAAGGCGACTACCGCTACGACACTCCGCCGCAGCAACCGCACCCGACGCGTTCGCCGGACGACGACGAGACGAACGTGCTGCATTTCGAGGAGGGGGCGTTCGACGGTCCGCCTCCCGGTCATGCACCCGGCTCCGGCTATGCGCCCGAGCAGAGCGGACAACGACCCGGCTACGCCGACGACGAATACGCCGACGGGTACTCCTACGCACAGCGCGAGGGGTACCGCTACGACAACACCGGCGATGCCTACGACGACACCGGAGACGGATACGACGGCGACGGCTACAGCCGCCACCCCGCGCCTCGGGACGGGAACAATCCCTACCCCGCAGCCGCCCCGGGCCGCGACTCCGCCGCCGCCCCGCGCGACGAGTACGACGACTACGACGAGGACGACTACGACTCGTCCGCGTACGACGACGAGGACTACGCCGAGACACGCGCAGTACCCGCGGCTGTCGGCGCGCCGTCGCCCCGGGGCAAACGAACCGGAGGCGCCGTCGCCCGCAAGAAGCGCGGACGCATCCTCGGGTCGCTTGCCGCGGCGCTGGTGCTCGTCGTCCTCGTGGGCGGTGGTTACTTCGCCTACACCAAGCTTGCCGGGCCCGATCCCGCACCCGACTTCACCGGGCCTGCCGGACCCGAGGTCGTCGTGCAGGTGCAGCCGGGAGACACGGCACAGGAGATCGGCACCGAGTTCGTGGACAAGGGCGTCGTTGCCAGTTCCGCGGCGTTCTACGAAGCCGCCGTGCAGAACTCCGGAATGAACGCCCTGCACCCGGGCTACTACCGGGTGCCGACCAACGTCCCGGCGGTCGACGCTGTTACGGCGCTGGTGAGCGGCACCAGCCGCGTGGGCGCATTCGTCGTCTCCGAGGGCCGGCAGCTTCACGACATCCGCGACGTCAATACCGGCGCGGTGCGCAAGGGCATCTACACGCTCATCTCCGAAGCAAGCTGTTACGACGACGGTGGCACGCCGACCTGCCTGACCTATGAGGAACTCGAAGCAGCGGGCGCGAGCCCCGACCTCGAAGCTCTGGGAGTTCCGGAGTGGGCCCGCGAAGCGGTCGCGAACGTCCCCGACCGGGCACGCCAGCTCGAAGGGCTGATCGCAGCCGGAAGCTGGGATATCGACCCGAGCGCCGAACCGGTCGAGGTGCTGCGCAGCCTCGTCTCCGCGAGCGCCGCCAAATACGACGAGACCGGTATCACCGCAGCTGCCGCGAAGGTCGGGCTGACCCCCTACGAACTGCTGGTCGCTGCGTCGCTCGTCGAGCGGGAAGCGCTGCCTGCCGATTTCTCCAAGGTCGCCCGCGTCATTCTCAACCGCCTCGAAATCGGGCAGATGCTGCAGTTCGACTCCACGGTGAACTACGCACTCGACGAAACGGAACTCGCCACCACCGACGCGGACCGGGCACTCGTGACCCCGTGGAACACCTACGCGAGCGTGGGCTTGCCGGCGACACCGATCTCGTCGCCGAGCATCGGCGCCCTCCAAGCGGTAGAGAACCCCGAACCCGGTGAGTGGACCTACTTCGTGACGATCGACGAGAAGGGCACGACCCTGTTCGCGAACAACTACGAAGAACACCTCGTCAACACGCAGAAGGCTCTGGAAAGCGGAATTCTCAACAGTGGCAGATGATCTGAACGCGGTGGCCCGCAGGGCCGCGGTCCTCGGGAAGCCGATCGAACATTCGAAATCCCCGCTGTTGCATCTCGCGGCCTACCGGGCGCTCGGGCTGACGGACTGGACCTACGACCGGATCGAGTGCACCGGCGAGGAACTGCCCGGTCTGGTGTCGGGTCTCGGGGACGAGTGGGTCGGTGTCTCGGTGACGATGCCCGGCAAGTTCGCTGCCCTGGAATTCGCGACCGAGCGCACCGAGCGCGCCGTGACGATCGGGTCGGCGAACACCCTCGTGCGGGTCCCCGGAGGGTGGCGCGCGGACTGTACCGACGTCGACGGCGTCACGGGAGCGCTGCGCTCCGGCGGGGTACGCGACCTGAGGGGTGGATCCGCGGTCGTGGTGGGTTCGGGCGGCACCTCGCGTCCCGCGCTCGTCGGACTGACCGACCTCGGTGTCCGCAGCGTGACGGTGGTCGCGCGCGACGAGGGTCGCGCCCGGGCCACGTTCGACTGTCTCGGGGACGACATCGAGGCCCGGTGGGTGCCGTTCGACGCCCCCGGCCTCGGACAGATGTGCGCGGAGGCGGACGCCTTGGTGAGCACCGTGCCCGCTGTTGCGGCAGCGCCGTACGCCGACGCACTCGCCCGCGCTCCGTACATTCTCGATGCGATCTACGATCCGTGGCCGACGCCGCTCGCCTCGGCGGCGGAGGCCCGCGGGACGGTGGTCATCAGTGGACTGCACATGCTCCTCAACCAGGCGTTCGGGCAGGTGGAGCAGTTCACCGGCCGGCCCGCACCCCGAGAAGCCATGGCGCGCGCGGTGGGGCTGGACTACGCCTGAGACCGGCGGGCGGGTCGCGCAGCGGCACCGAGCACCGGTTACCGGCGACTTACCGTTCGGCCCGCTAGGTTCCCGGGGGTTTCGTCGCGGCCCCGGGCGACCCCGCGCCGCCGGAGGCCTCGGGTTCGCCGGCCGTCATGATCCGGGTGATCGCCTCGCGACCTGCGGGGCTCGGCAGCCCCCAGTCCGTCCGGTAACCGTAGAGTTCGGCGAGGGTCACCGAATGCCGGTTGCCGTCGGCGACTTCGACGTCGTCGGCACCGATCAGGCTCGGATGTGCCACCCCGCACGCCTCGGCCACTTTGAGGACGTCGCGTCGTAGCGCCCGCAGATAGCCGTCGACCCGGTCGGCCTTGGACGGAATATCCAGGCCCCGCTCGAGCCATCGATTGTGGCTGGCGACTCCGGTCGGACAGGTGTCGGTGTGGCACTTCTGTGCCTGAATGCAGCCGAGTGCGAACATCGGTTCACGGGCGACGTTGAGCATGTCGCAACCGAGGGCGAATGCGGCCACGGCATTGTCGGGCATGCCGAGCTTGCCCGATCCGATGAACGTGACGTCGTCGGCGAGGCCTGCTTCGGCGAACTGACGATAGACCCGCGCGAAGCCGCTCCGGAACGGCAACGACACTGCGTCGGTGAAGACGAGCGGAGCGGCGCCGGTGCCGCCCTCGCCACCGTCGATGGTCACGAAGTCCACGCCCCGCTCGCCGCTGCGCATCGACTCCACGAGCGAGTGCCAGAACGTCGGATCTCCCACGGCCGCTTTGATTCCCACCGGAAGACCGGTTTCCGAGGCGACGCGTTCGACGAAGTCGAGCATACTGTCGACGTCGTGGAAAGCAGTGTGCCGGGACGGACTCACCACGTCGTGGCCCATCGCGACACCGCGGATCTCGGCGATCTCGGGGGTGACTTTGGTAGCCGGCAGCAGGCCGCCGAGCCCGGGTTTGGCGCCCTGGCTCAGCTTGATCTCGATGGCCTTGACCGGCGCCGACTCCGTGAGTGCGACGAGCCGGCCGAGGTCGAACCGGCCCTCTTCGTCGCGGCACCCGAAATAGGCGGTACCGATCTGGAAGATCAGGTCTGCGCCGTGGCGGTGATAGCGCGAGAGCCCACCTTCGCCGGTGTTGTGCATACATCCGGCCGACGCGGCTCCCTTGTTCAGCGCGGTGACCGCGGCCGAGGACAGGGACCCGAAGCTCATTCCCGAGATGTTGACGAACGAACGAGGCCGGAACGCTTTCGCCCGGCCTCGTGGTCCGCCGAGAATCTTCGCCGAGGGCACCTCGAGTGCCTCACCGCTGTGTGGCGCGCCGGACGCGGGGACCTGTGAGAACGTGCGGTGCTTGATGATCGTGTATCCGTCGGTGTATTCCACATCGTTGTCGGTGCCGAACCCGAAGGTGTTGTTCTCCTGCTTCGACGAGGCGTACACCCATCGGCGCTGGTCGCGGGTGAACGGACGCTCCTCGTCGTTGCGGGTGATGATGTACTGCCGCAACTCCGGTCCGACGGCCTCGAGGAGATGTCGTCCGTGCCCGACGACCGGGAAATTGCGCAACAGCGAGTGCTTCCGCTGCAGCATGTCGTACGACGCCACCGCGGCCAGGGCCGCAGCCGGGATGCCGAGGGCCTTCGACCACTCCATGACCTCACGCTAGGCGGAATGAGTCGTCCTCGTGCCCACTTAACCGTTCGTCTTCTCGGTCGGATGTCGAATCTGCCGCCTATCGTTCGTGTAGTAGATGAACGGCCGGAACAGCCGGCCACCTCGAGAAGGATTCGGCAATGGTCCAGTACCTGCTCAGCATCTATCAGCCCGACGGCGATCCGCCGCCGCCCGAGGAACTCGAGCCGATCATGCGGAAGCTGGAGGTCCTCCAACGCGAACTGCGCGAGGCCGGAGCGTGGGTCTTCTCCGGAGGCCTTCACGCGGCAAGCACGTCGACCGTCGTCCGGGCCGGCGGTCAGGGCGTCGTAACGACCGACGGGCCCTATATCGAAGGCAAGGAGCACCTCGGAGGCTTCGACGTCATCGAGGCTCAGGATCTCGACGCTGCACTTGTCTGGGGACGCAAACTCGCCGAGGCCACCACGCTGCCGATCGAGGTGCGTCCCTTGCAGTGGGGATCGTGCGGCTGACTCCGATGTCGGTGACGTCTACACAGATCGAACGGATCTTCCGCGACGAGTACGGACGTGCAGTCTCGGTGCTCACCCGCGTCTTCGGCGACCTCGACCTCGCCGAAGACGCGGTGCAGGAGGCGTTCACCGTCGCGGTGAACCGCTGGCCGGGGGAGGGGATCCCGCCGAGTCCGGCGGGGTGGATCATCACCACCGCGCGACGCCGCGCCATCGACCACGCACGGCGGGAGGTCCTGCGGGACGCGAAACACGCCGACGCAGCGAGGCTTCTCGGCGTGCAGGAGGGCGACGTCCACGACGGTCTCCCCGGACCCGGCCTGCCCGACGACCGGTTGCGACTGATCTTCACGTGCTGCCATCCCGCGCTCGCCCCGGCGACCCGGGTGGCACTGACCCTCCGCCTGCTCGGCGGTCTCGGTACCGCGCAGATCGCGCGCGCATTCCTCGTTCCCGAACCTACGATGGCGCAGCGTATTTCACGGGCCAAGGCGAAGATCCGCGACGCCAGGATTCCCTACCGCACGCCGTCCGCGGCCGACCTTCCGGAACGGCTGGGCGCGGTGCACGCGGTGCTCTATCTGATCTACACCGAGGGGCACACCGCCGGGAGGGGAGCAACACTCGGCGATACCGACCTCAGTGCCGAGGCGATCCGGCTCCTCCGGCAGTTGATCGAACTCCTGCCCGACGACCCCGAAAGCACGGGACTGCTGGCGTTGATGCTCTTCGGCGAGTCGCGTCGCGCCGCACGGACCACCGCCGACGGGCGGATGGTGCTTCTCGCCGACCAGGATCGCACCCGCTGGGACCGGAACCTGATCCGGGAAGGACAGGTCCTCGTCCGGCGCTGCATCGAACTGAACCGGCCCGGTCCGTATCAGCTCCAAGCCGCAATCGCTGCCGTGCACGCCGACGCGGCGACCGCTGCTGCGACCGACTGGTCGCAGATCGTGCAGCTCTATGACCACCTTCTCGCGCTGCATCCCACGCCCGTGGTGGCGCTCCATCGGGCCATCGCCCTCGCGGAGACCGACGGGCCCGAGGTGGCCCTGCAGATCGTCGACGAACTGGACCTCGACCGCTACCACGTCTTCCATGCGGCGCGCGCGGATCTTCTGCGGCGTCTCGGCCGGCAGCGAGACGCGGCGGTCGCGTACGAGAAGGCCGCGACCCGCACCGCGAACAGCGTCGAGCGTGCCTATCTGTCGGGCCGGCACGACGAGCTCGGGCGGCGCCGCAGCAGTGGCGACTGACTGGGCCGGCGCGGCGTCAACCGGACGGGGGAGTGACAGGCACCTCCCCCTCCGTACGTCGCTGCCACGGCCAGCGCCCGTCGATCTCGAGTTGCAGCGACCAGCTGAGGAACGTTCTGATCAGGACGATCAGCGCGAGAACCCCGACAGAGGTGAAGGTAGGGGTCACCGCCACGGTTTTGATGATGTCGGCGGCCACCAGGAACTCGAGACCGAGCAGGATCGACCGTCCCAGACTGCGCCGGTACTGCTCGTAGACGGCGACTCCGGGGGAGCGCACCCGAGCCGCCACCGCGGTCCACGTGGCGGACGCGGCTCCCAAGACGATGGCCGCGACACCCACGACGTCGATCGCAGAACCGACGTGCTCGAGGACCGACGAAAGCTCCATATCCAGCGTTCCTTCCGGTGATCGGCAAGCGCTCCCCGTCGATGCTCGCAGAGTCCGCCGATTCTGCACCGGAACTTCCGGTCGGAGTTCGACGAAGTGCCGGTCGGCTCCGGCGACATCGGACCCCGATCGCCGCAACGACGCCGTAATGCGCAGGCAACTCCGGCGACGTGAGCGCCGCTTACGTTTGCGCGGCCACCTTCGTTCTGTTCGAACGTGGCCGAGGCACGGAGTCGGGAGATTCGATGAACTTGGTGAAGAATTCGGGAGTCCACATCGGACTCGCTGCTGTCGCGGGGCTGGCATTCGGGTTGATCGTCGGGGAATGGGCGGCGAATCTGCAGTTCGTCGGCGACATGTTCATCCGGTTGATCCAGATGTCCATCGTTCCGCTGGTGATGGCGTCGGTCATCGTGGCAACCGGATCGATGAGCGGCGCCGGGACGGGCAAGATCGCCTTCCGGACCTTCACATGGATGATCGGGTTCTCCCTGGTGGCAGCAGTGCTGGCCTGGGTTCTGAGTTCGGTCATCCGCCCGGGCGACGGCATGGTCTTCGGTGGCGAGCTGGATTCGGCGCTCGAGGCGTCTGCGGGTGATGCCCTCGGTTGGCAGGACACCGTCGTGAACTTCGTTTCGAAGAACATCTTCGACGCGATGTCGACGGCGACCATGGTTCCCATCATCGTGTTCTCGTTGCTCTTCGGTCTCGCGCTGCGCCAGCACATCACGAAGACGGGTGACGATCGCGTCCTCACGTTTGTCGATCAGGTGCAGCAGATCGTGCTGACGATGATCCGGCTGGTCATGTACGTCGCCCCCGTCGGTGTCTTCTGCCTGCTGGCCTCCCTCGCGGGGGATGTGGGGTTCTCGGTCGTGACCACCGGCCTGAAGTACCTGGGAACCACGCTTCTCGGCGTGCTCATCCTGTTTGCGTTCTTCACCGTGGTGGTGAGCGTGCGGACCGGGTTGAACCCGTGGAAGCTGCCGTCCAAGCTCGCCGAGCAGACGGCGATCGCTATCACCACGACCAGTTCGGCGGTGACCTTTCCGACGGTTCTCAAGAACACGGTGGAGAAGGTCGGCGTCAGCCAGAAGATCGCGAACTTCACGCTGTCGGTCGGACTGACGATGGGCTCCTACGGTGCCGTCCTCAACTACATGATCGTCGTGATGTTCTTTGCCCAGGCCGGAAACGTCGACCTGAGCATCGGGCAGATCGTTCTCGGCATGGGACTGGCGATCCTGCTCAATATGGGCACCATCACCGTGCCCGGCGGCTTCCCGGTGGTGGCGATGTTCCTGGCAACCTCGCTCGGTCTGCCCTTCGAGGCGGTGGGCCTGCTGATCGCTGTCGACTGGTTCACCGGCATCTTCCGGACGTTCCTCAACGTCAACGGCGACACCTTCGTCGCGATGCTGGTCGCCAACGCCGACGACGAGATCGACCGCGACGTCTACGACGGGCGCAAAGAGGTCACTGCCGACCCCCTCGACGTCGAAGAGTTCGACGACATGCTGGCGCGCGCCGACCGCGCGGACTGAACCGTCCGAGCTCGTCCTCGCGGCCGGACTGTTTCACCGGGGACCGGCAGGCTGAGGTTCGAGTTTGTCCACAGGTCGCCTGTTCCTCCCCGGAGTGCCGCCAAGGATCCCGGCCGGAGCCGGGGGTGCCGTCCGCTGCGGCACGCTGACGTCCGTGATGATCATCGGGGGTGTGGTCGCGGGGGCCGCGGTGGGTTCGGCGGTGTACGCGCTGGCAGCACGACTGGCGGGCAGGGTGCCCGCGGCAGGGATCTGTGAGGTCGCGTGTGCGGTGATCGGGGCCGTGGCGACCCTCGGCGGCACAGCCCCCGCCGCGCTCGCCTTCGCACTTCTCGGGTGGTGGAGTGTCGGCCTGGCCACGGTCGACATCCTGGTCCGGCGGTTGCCGAACATCCTCACCCTCGGCGGTGGCGCAGGGGTAGTTTCCGTCGCCTGGTTCACCGGCCACGGCGCCGCGGCGCTGGCGGGCGCCGCACTGATGACGACTCCGATGCTCGTCGTGCACCTGGCATCCCCGCGGTCGTTGGGAGCCGGCGACGTCAAACTCGCAGTTGCGCTCGGGGCCGCCACCGCCGTCGCCGGCACCCGGGCGTGGCTCGTCGCGGCACTGCTCCCGTCGGTGCTGACCGTGCTGGTCGTGGCGGTCCTCGGAGTCGTGCGTCGCCGGGCTCCGCGTGCGGAGCGTGCACTGCCCGGGGTGCCGCACGGGCCGTCGATGTGCGCCGCTGCGCTGCTCGGATTCTGCGTGGAGCAATGACCAGGGGTGGCGTCACCGCGCGGGCGGCGCCCGTGGAAGGATGACGGGGTGCTGCGTTGGATAACTGCCGGAGAATCCCATGGTCCCGCCCTCGTCGCGATGCTCGAGGGGATGATCGCCTCTGTCGAGGTGACATCGGACGACATCGCAGACCAGCTCGCGCGCAGGCGGCTCGGTTACGGCCGTGGCGCTCGCATGAAGTTCGAGGCCGACAAGGTCACCATCATCGGTGGTGTCCGGCACGGGCGCACCCTCGGTGGCCCGATCGCCATCGAGATCGGCAACACCGAGTGGCCCAAGTGGGAAACCATCATGTCCGCCGACCCCGTGGCCCCGGAGCTGCTCGAAGGGCAGGCGCGTAACGCGCCGCTCACGCGCCCCCGACCCGGTCATGCCGACTACTCGGGCATGCTCAAGTACGGATTCGACGACGCGAGGCCGGTGCTCGAACGTGCCAGCGCGCGCGAGACGGCGGCGCGAGTCGCCGCCGGAACCGTGGCCCGCAACTTCCTCCGGCAGGCATTCGGTGCCGAGGTCGTCTCTCACGTGATCTCCATCGGCGCCTCCGAGCCGTACGTCGGCCCCGAGCCCGGAGCCGCCGATCTCGCGGCAATCGACGCGAGCCCGGTGCGCGCGTTCGGTAAGGCCGCCGAGGAATCGATGATCGCCGAGATCGAAGCAGCCAAGCGCGACGGCGACACGCTCGGCGGCATCGTCGAGGTCGTCGTCCACGGTCTGCCCGTCGGACTCGGATCGTTCGTCAGCGGAGCCGATCGCCTCGACTCGCGACTTGCCGCGGCACTCATGGGAATTCAGGCGATCAAGGGTGTCGAGGTCGGCGACGGCTTCGAGACTGCGAGGCGACGCGGCAGCGCCGCTCACGACGAGATGCGCCCCGGGCCCGACGGTGTGCTCCGTTCCACCAACCGCGCAGGCGGTATCGAGGGTGGCATGACCAACGGCGAGACCTTGCGGGTACGCGCCGCGATGAAGCCCATCTCGACGGTCCCGCGGGCACTGTCGACCGTGGACATGACCACCGGTGACGAAGCGGTCGCCATCCACCAGCGTTCCGACGTGTGCGCGGTCCCGGCCGCGGGCGTCGTCGCCGAAGCGATGGTCGCGCTCGTCGTCGCGCAGGCCGCCCTGGAGAAGTTCGGCGGAGACTCGCTCCCGGAAACGGTGAGCAACATCGAGCACTACCTGAAAGGTGTTGCGGCGCGCCCGCCGCGGTAGAGGCATGGCGCCGCGTGCAGTGCTCATCGGTCCGCCCGGGGCCGGCAAGTCGACCATCGGCCGACGAGTCGCCCAGGCGCTCGACCTGTCGTTGCTCGACACCGATGCGGAAATCGAACGCACCACGGGCCGCACGATCCCCGAGATCTTCGAGCAGGACGGCGAACCGGTGTTCCGGCAGATCGAGGAGAAGGTCGTCGCCGAGGCACTCGCTCAGCACGACGGCATCGTCTCGCTCGGCGGTGGCGCCATCCTGTCCGACCGGACGCGGCAACGTCTGGCCGGGCATACCGTCGTGTATCTCGAACTCAGCGTGGCCGAGGGGTTACGGCGCACCGGCAACAACACCTCGCGGCCCCTGCTCAACGGGGGAGACCCCGCCCAGAAATATCGCGATCTGATGCGCCGCCGACGCCCGTTGTACCGGCAGTCGGCGACCATTCGGGTGCGGACCGACGGTCGCAGCCCCGGCCGCGTCGTCCAGCAGGTCCTCGCCAAACTCGGTGCGGCGGAAGATGCCGCTGCCGTCCAGACCACTCCAGAGAATCGGAGCACCACACCGTGACCGAACCGGTACGCATCGACGTCAACACAGCTCATCCCTATCCCGTCGTCATCGGACGTGGGTTGCTCGGCGACCTCGTCGGCGCGCTGTCCGGCACCCGGACCGTCGCCATCTTCCATCAGCCCACGCTCACCGAGACCGCCGAGGCGGTGCGGGAGGCGCTCGCCGAGACGGGAATCGACGCCCACCGCATCGAGATCCCGGACGCCGAGGACGGCAAGGAACTCGCGGTCGCAGGCTTCTGCTGGGAGGTTCTCGGCAGGATCGGCCTCACTCGGTCCGACGCGATCGTGAGCCTCGGCGGCGGAGCAGCCACCGACCTCGCGGGGTTCGTGGCCGCGACCTGGATGCGCGGGGTGCGGGTCTACCACGTACCGACGACGCTGCTGGCGATGGTCGACGCCGCCGTCGGCGGGAAAACCGGGATCAACACCGAGGCGGGCAAGAACCTCGTCGGGGCGTTCCACGAACCGTCCGCGGTGTTCGTCGACCTCGCGACACTCGAAACGGTGCCCCGCAACGAGATCATCGCCGGACTCGCGGAGGTCATCAAGACCGGATTCATCGCAGACCCGGTGATTCTCGACCTCATCGAAGAGGATCCGGCAGCCGCGGTCGATCCGCTCGGTACGGTGCTTCCCGAATTGATCCGTCGTTCCGTCGAGGTCAAGGCGAAGGTTGTCGCGGCCGACCTCGAAGAAGCCGATCTCCGCGAAATCCTCAACTACGGACACACTCTCGGGCACGCGATCGAGCGGCGCGAGCGTTACCGCTGGCGTCACGGCGCCGCCGTGTCGGTGGGTCTGGTGTTCGCCGCGGAACTCGGGCGGCTCGCAGGCCGGCTCGACGATGCCACCGCGGAGCGTCATCGGACGATCCTCGAATCCGTCGGGTTGCCCACCACCTACGATCCCGACGCGTTCGGCGATCTCCTCAAGGGAATGCAGAGCGACAAGAAGAACCGCGCGGGGTTGCTGCGTTTCGTCGTGCTCGACGGTCTCGCGAAGCCCGGACGGCTCGAGGGACCGGATCCGGCCTTGCTGGTAGCCGCGTATTCCGAGGTGGCACGCCAAGGTTCGGCCGACGCCGGGACCATTCTGCTCTAGCGGTTCGGCGCCCGAGAGCGACGGGTGGCACGATCGTCGTATGAAACGTGAAGTCGCCGCCGCGCTCGAGTTCGAAGTCACCGAGCCGACCCGGATCGAAATGAAGATCGCTGTGGCGAACCCGGACGACGCCGAGGTTCGAGAGTCGATGCGGGTCGTCCACAACGACGACGAGATCACCGCCCGGGAGGTCGTGGTCGAGCACGGAACCAGAATCCACATGCTCGACTGCGCACCCGGCAAGGTGACCGTCGACTACTCGGCCACCGTGAACGGTTCGTTCCCCTCGACACCGGTAACCGAGGCCGACCTGTCGATGTATCTGCGCCCCAGCCGGTACGCGGAGGCAGACAAGTTCTTCGGGTTCGCCGCGTCGCGGTTCGGGTCTCCCGAACCGGATGCCGAGACGCTCGCGCGGATCGTCGAGTTTGTCGAACAGCACCTGATCTACACGCCGGGAGCCAGCCGCGGTACCGACAGCGCCGCCGACACCCTGCTCGCCGGTGCCGGGGTCTGCCGCGACTATGCGCACCTGACGATCGCGCTGCTGCGGGCGGTAAACATTCCCGCGCGACTGGTCTCCGTCTTCGCTCCCGGCTGCAGCCCGATGGACTTCCATGCCGTCACCGAGGCGTACGTCGACGGCGCCTGGTGCGTCGTGGATCCGACGCGGCTGGCCCCGCGCTCGTCCCTCGTGCGGATCGCCACCGGCCGGGACGCCGCCGACACCGCGTTCCTCGACAACCACGGCGGCAGCCTCACCTTGAAGAGTTCGAAGGTGACCGCCGTCGTGGTCGGGAGCCTGCCGGTCGACGAATACGCCTCGCCGGTTTCGCTCGGCTGACCCCCCTTCAGCCCGGCGGAGCCCAGGACGGATCGCGGCCGGTGAGTCCGAGCAACCTGTGTAGGGCGGGCGCGTCGCCCGGTACCGAGACGGCGGGGCCGAACAGCGCACCCTCCGTGCGTTGTTCGTCGGACACGGTTCCGGCGAACGCGAGGCACGCGGCGATCTCGTCGGGCTCGCACGCATAGGGCTGCCCGGTCGCGACGGCGAGGTCCCAGCCGTGCACGACGAGTTCGTCGAGTGCGACGAGCCCGGCGATCTCGCCTGGGAGATCGATGCCGCCCGCGCGGGTGGTGCCCGCCCACGCATCGGGATCACGCCACGCGTCGGCGAGGGCGCTCAGCCTCGCGGTGGCAACATCGTTCCAGCCGCCCGGAAGCTCACCCGTCGGGAGTGTCGGTGGCGTGTCGGTGAGGCCCTCGAAGTCCTTGCTCGCCGCCGCGGTGAAGGCGAGCGTCAGCCCGAGCACGTGGTCGACGAGCATCCCGACCGTCGCCTCGGTGCACGGTGTGGCCGCGAGCAGATGCTCGTCGCCGATCCCGTCGAGAACCCGGTCCATGCGGCGTGTCGCTACGGACAAATCGATCATGTCGGTCATCGGTATCTCCTCTGTGCGAAGGTCACCTGTGTTCCGACCGGCGACGCGCCCCGAACTCACCGCGTATCGGTGCGCGAGGGGCTCAGAAAAGTGAGGATCCGGCCGGTCTGTCCGAGGATGGCGTGACCGGCATCGGGCAGAACCTGCACGTCCGCATCGGGGAAGCAGCGCCGTGCACGCTCGGCGGTCTCGCCGGAATCGAACATGACGTCCCGTGTGCCCACCACCACCAGGACGGGCGCGGTCACGGTACCGAGCGCGTCGTCCGGAAATACCGGGAGTTTCTCCGTCCGGGGCCGGAACGCGCCGAACGTCTGTGCCACGTCGTCGAGCACAGGGGCGACCTCGGGGCCGGTCAGGCCCGTGACCCGTGCGACGGCGCGCCGCCGGCCCCACCGTCCGAGCGGCAGCGTCGCCATCGCGGGCAGCATGCGCAGGGGCGTCGCGCGGCCGATGCCGCCGGGGCAGAGGAGAACCAGGCGTGTCACGCGGCCGGGTCGCCGGATCACGTAGTCCAGCGCGCTCCATCCGCCGAGCGACATGCCGACCATCGCGCACGTGGTGATACCCAGTCCGTCGAGCACCTGGTCGAGCCACCGGGCGGGCTCGTCGGTGTCGAGCCGAGGTCGCGCCGGCGCGCTGAGTCCGGGTTCACCGACCAGGTCCACGGCGTAGGTGCGGAAGCTCCCGGCCCACGAGGCGATGTCACCGAGCCACGTCGACGTGTTCGCGCCGGCGCCGTGCAGCAATACGAGGGGAGGCGCATCCTTCGGGCCGGACGCCACCACGAAGGTCTCGCCTGCGTCGGTCGGGATCCGAACGTGCTCGGAGGGCACCGGCCACGTCGCGAGGTGCTCGCGATAGCGCTGCAGCACCTGCTCGGCGGCGGTGGCGGACTTGTAGATGGAGTTCACGACGCGAGGATCCCTTCGATGTAGTCGAGCAGCCGGGCGGTGTCGGCGAGCCCTCCGAGGACGACGACTTTCATGCGCCCGCGTTCCTCGTCGTAGACGGTGTCGATCCGCAGTGGTGGTCCGGCGTCGCGAGTGCCCGCGGCGGCGGTCAGCACCGTGGTGAGGCGGTGTGCAGTCTCCGGGCTCACGGCATCGATGTCGACGATGCTCGAGACGTCGGTGTGGCGTTGTCTTCGCACCGTCTCGCGCGGCGGCGCCGGTACCGCCCTGCCGGTGAAAGCGTCGAGGTCGGTGTGTGCGATGCGGTACTGCTTGCCGATGCGCACTGCGGGAAGCTTGCCGTCGCGGACGTAGTTCCGGACGGTGCGTACGTGCAGGCCGAGGCGTTCGGCGACCTGCTCGACGGAGAGCAACGTTTCTTCCATGAAAATACCGTATCGCTCCCTATCGTGATGTCAATAGGGAGCGATACGGTATTTTGGGGAGGGTAGGAACGGTGGTCAGGTGGTGAGTACCAGGAGGAATCCGCCGCCACCGGCGTCGATCCGCGTCGTGACCGACAGCCCCGGCGCGAGTCGCGACAGCCGGTCCACGAGCCAGTCACCGGCCTCGACCGCATCGGCCTTGCTCGGACAGCGGGCGACGGCGACGCGGCCACCCTTGCGCGTGAGTTGCTCGACCACACCGATGATGGGGGCGGGATCGACGACGAACAGGTGATCGGGCCACGGCACGACGGGTTTGACCGCACCCTTCTTGGTGTTGCACGCCCGGTGCGCGAGTCGTTCCTGGCCGCCCTTCGCGCCCTTCTTCGCCGTCGTGATGCTGTCGACGCTCGGACCGCGCGGATCGTTGACCGACATGGTGGCGTCCACCGGCTCGTCACACAGCCAGCATCGCCACGCGTCGCGTTCGCCCACTTCGTCCATCTTGCTCATGGTGTCGACGCTACACAGCGGCGTGAGCGGGTCACCGTGCCGATAGCCCGGGGGCGAGGGACGACCGGCAGGTCAGCGCTCGGGACGTGGCGCGTGCGGGTCGACCGCGGGGAACACCTCGGTGGGTGCGTCGTCGTTGCGCCAGGCGGGGTCGGCGGCCGGCGCGCTCGCAACCGTGGCCGGTTCGCGCTGCTCCCGGGGCGCCGTCCGGTCGCTCTCGTCGGTCTTCTCGCCGCGACCGGCGAAGAACCGGCCGGCGGTCACTGCGGCCATCGCCGGCAGGAACACCAGGAGCACCGTGAACGCGGCACCGGAGGTCAGTTCGAACAGAATCGACTTCACGCCGATCGGGATGGCGGTGAGCGTATCGACGAGCCAGGTGAGGAACCCGGCCACGATGCCGGTGACGGCGCCGGCCGCGAGCCACCGCATCGTCAGGTCCTCCCCGTCGTCCGGGTCGGGGTACGCCCTCCGGTCGCGGATTCCGTCGATGCCGGCCCACACGACCGCCGCCAGAATGACGACGGCCAGACCCAGCCATCGCAGAATCGATCCCTGCAACGGCCACTGCATGAGGGCGGCACCGAGTAGGGCGCGCACGATCACGTGGACGAGGGAAAGCCCCAGTCCGCGAACCAACCACGGTTTCATGTACCCGAGAGTAACGGCTTCGGGCGGGAAAGTGTGTCTCGTCCCACACCGGGGCGCGGGGTACGTTGGGCGAATGTCCGCCGACCACGCCTCCCGTCGTCGCGCACTGCGTGCCCTGCTCGCCGAGCGCGACCTCGACGCCCTGCTCGTGACCGACCTTCTCAACATCCGGTACCTGACCGGCTTCACCGGTTCGAATGCCGCTCTCGTCGTCGCCACGGACGACGACTCCGACGAAAGCCGCACCGTGATCAGCACGGACGGCCGGTACGTGACCCAGGTCGCCGCCCAGGTTCCGGACCTGCGCGCGGACATCGCGCGGGCCTCCGCCGCGCATCTCGTCGCCGCCGCGACCGAACCGCCCGCGACCTGGGGCTTCGAAAGTCACGTCGTCACCGTCGACGAGCGTTTCCGGTGGGACGGGCTCGGGAGCGCCGCGCGTTTCGTCCCTGCGCCGGGACTCGTCGAGGAATTGCGCATAGTCAAGGACGAATACGAGGTGGGCCTGCTCCGTGAGGCGTGCGCGGTCGCCGACCGCGCACTGGCCGATCTGATCGAGGCGGGTGGTCTGCGGCCGGGGCGTACCGAGAAGGAGGTCGCGCGAGATCTCGAGTGGCGCATGTTCGAGCACGGCGCGGACGGCATCTCGTTCGAGACGATCGTCGCGTCGGGCGAGAACTCGGCCGTCCCGCACCACCGGCCCACCGGCGCGGTCCTCGCGGCGGGAGATTTCGTCAAGCTCGACTTCGGTGCCCAGGTGGGCGGATACCACTCCGACATGACCCGCACGTACGTGCTCGGGCACGCTCAGGACTGGCAGCGTGACGTGTACGACCTGGTACTGAGGGCGCAGCGCGCCGGGCGGGAGGCACTCGCGCCGGGTGCGGAGTGCGCCGCGGTGGACGCGGCCGCGCGCAGTGTCGTCGCCGCTGCCGGGCATGCGGATCTGTTTCTCCACGGCCTCGGGCACGGGGTCGGACTCGAGATCCATGAAGCGCCGGGAATCGGGGCGGCGGCGACCGGTACACTTGTCGCCGGTGCGGCGGTGACCGTCGAGCCGGGTGTGTACTTCTCGGGGCGCGGAGGCGTGCGGATCGAGGACACGCTCGTGGTGCGGGAGCAGACTCCGGAATTGCTCACGCTCACCGACAAGACATTAACCGTCGTTTGAGGCGGTTTCCCCGACTCTAGGAGACGCGAAGTAAGTGGCTGACACCAGTGATTTCAAGAACGGACTCGTTCTGAAGATCGACGGCCAGCTCTGGCAGATCATCGAGTTCCAGCACGTGAAGCCGGGCAAGGGCCCCGCGTTCGTGCGTACGAAGCTCAAGAATGTGACGTCGGGCAAGACCGTGGACAAGACCTGGAACGCCGGTGTCAAGGTCGAAACCGCTACGGTCGACCGCCGTGACATGACGTACCTGTACAACGACGGCACCGATTACGTGTTCATGGACTCGCAGACCTTCGACCAGATCTCGATCAGCCCCGAGCTGCTCGGCGACGCCGCGAAGTTCCTCCTCGAGAACATGGCCGTGCAGGTCGCGACGAACGAGGACGTTCCGCTGTTCGTGGAGCTGCCCGTGACGATCGAGCTCGTCGTCAAGCACACCGACCCCGGCCTCCAGGGCGACCGCTCGACCGGCGGCACCAAGCCGGCGACCCTCGAGACCGGCGCCGAGATCCAGGTCCCGCTGTTCATCAACACCGGCGACAAGCTCAAGGTCGATTCCCGTGACGGCAACTACCTGGGGCGAGTGAACTCCTGAGTGTCCGGTACCCAGAAAAAGCTCGGGGCCCGTCACAAGGCCCGTAAACGCGCTGTCGATCTGCTCTTCGAAGCAGAAGCACGCGACGTTCATCCCGCCGACCTCGCGGCCGACCGGGTCGAACTCGCCATCGCGGACGACCAGGTCGCACCGGTCCCGCCGTACGCGCAGACCATCATCAACGGTGTCGCCGACAACCTCGACGAAACCGATCGCGTCATCGCCGACCATCTGCACGAGTGGACACTCGATCGGCTGCCCGCCGTCGACCGAGCGATCCTCCGCATCGCGGTGTGGGAGTTGTTCCACGCCACGGACGTGCCGCCGGTCGTCGCGGTCGACGAAGCCGTCGAACTCGCCAAGCAGTTGTCGACCGACGATTCGCCGGCATTCGTCAACGGCGTACTCGGCCAGATCGTGGTGGTCGCGGACCAGGTGCGCGCCGCAGCCGCAGCCACCCTGGTCCGGCCGCCTGCCGAGGCGCCCTCGCAGGACTCCGACGAGTCCTGACGGGACTTCGGTTCCACCTTCGTTGAGCGGGTTCCCGTGGGCATCGTCCCATCGGAGCCCGCTCACGTGCTTTTCATCCCGCGTTTCCACCGCCGGGGATGTCGACGTCCTGTGTTGCGCTTCACCCGCGCACCGCGCTTTCGGGCAGGTGCACGCTGCTAGGCTCGAACACTGTCAGGCATCCTTTAACGATCCGTCCAGTGAGGCGGAGAAGGAGGTCGCTGCATGACCGTGTCCGAGGACGGGTCCACAGCTTCTACCCATTCTGCGTCTCCCGCCGACGCACCCGCGCGTGAGCTTCTCTCCGCGGCGGATGTGCACCGCACCATCGCGCGAATCGCGCACCAGATCATCGAGAAGACCGCGCTCGACACCCCCGCCGAAGCGCGGCGTGTCGTCCTCCTGGGCATCCCGACGCGCGGCATCACGCTCGCGAACCGGCTCGCCGACCGCATCGAAGAATTCTCCGGTGTCCGCGTGCCCGTCGGTTCACTCGACATCACCTTGTACCGGGACGACCTGCGCACCAAGCCGCACCGCCCGCTCGAGCGCACCTCGGTGCCCGACGGCGGCGTCGACAACACCCTCGTCGTGCTCGTCGACGACGTCCTGTTCTCGGGCCGTTCCGTGCGCGCCGCTCTCGATGCGCTCCGCGACCTCGGGCGTCCGGAAGCCGTACAACTTGCCGTGCTGGTCGATCGCGGCCACCGCGAACTCCCGTTGCGTGCCGACTACGTCGGGAAGAACGTTCCCACCGCGCGCAGCGAAGACGTGCGAGTGCTGCTCACCGAACAGGACGGCCGCGACGCCGTGGAGATCTCGGGAGGCAAGACCCAGTGAAACACCTGCTCACCATCGCAGATCTCGACAAGGATTCCGCGACAGGGCTTCTCGACGAAGCAGAACGTTTCGAGCAGGCGTTGCTCGGCCGTGAGGTCCGCAAGCTTCCCACGCTGCGTGGCCGCACCGTCATGACGGTGTTCTACGAGAATTCGACGCGCACCCGCGTCTCGTTCGAAGTCGCGGGCAAGTGGATGAGCGCCGACGTGATCAACGTCTCGGCCTCCAGTTCCTCCGTCCAGAAGGGCGAATCGCTGCGCGACACGGCGCTGACGCTGCACGCAGCCGGAGCGGATGCGCTCATCGTCCGGCATCCCGCCTCCGGCGCGGCGCACCGGATCGCGCAGTGGACCAACGAGTCCGGATCGGGCCCGGCCGTGATCAACGCCGGCGACGGAACACACGAACATCCGACGCAGGCGCTGCTCGACGCGCTCACCCTGCGTCAGCGGCTCGGCGGAATCGAAGGACGCCGCGTCGCGATCGTCGGCGACGTGCTGCACAGCCGCGTGGCGCGTTCCAACGCTCTGCTGCTGAGCATGCTCGGCGCGGAGGTCGTGCTCGTCGCTCCCCGCACCCTGCTGCCGGTCGGTGTGGAGACGTGGCCGGTGCGTGTCGCGGAGTCGCTCGACGCCGAACTGCCCGGACTCGACGCGGTGCTGGTGCTGCGCGTGCAAGCGGAGCGGATGAACGGCGGGTTCTTCCCGTCGGCCCGGGAGTACTCGATCCGCTACGGCCTCAGCGCCAAGCGCGCCGCGGTGCTTCCCGAGCATGCTGTGGTCCTGCACCCGGGACCGATGTTGCGCGGCATGGAAATCGGGTTCCCGGTCGCCGACGCACCGCAATCCGCCATCCTGCAGCAGGTCGGCAACGGCGTGCACGTGCGCATGGCGGTGCTGTTCCGGCTGCTCGTCGGTACGGAAGGCAACCTGTCGTGAACGCCGCTTCGGAACACACCCACGGAAGAGGAGATACCCCGGTGACGCCGCAGGTGCTCATCCGCAACGTCCGGCTCTACGGCGAAGGGGATCCGGTCGACGTCCTGCTCGGCGACGAGCAGATCCTCGCCGTCGGACCGGGACTCGACGCCGACGCGAACGTCGAAATCCTCGACGGCACCGATCGCATCCTGCTGCCCGGTTTCGTCGATCTGCACACTCATCTGCGCGAACCCGGACGCGAGGACACCGAGACGATCGACTCGGGTTCGGCCGCGGCCGCCCGCGGCGGCTACACCGCCGTGTTCGCGATGGCGAACACCGATCCGGTTGCCGATTCGGCGGTCGTGACCGACCACGTGTGGCGTCGTGGCCAGGAGGTCGGCCTCGTCGACGTGCATCCGGTCGGTGCCGTGACGGTCGGTCTCCAAGGCAGGCAACTCGCCGAGATGGGGTCCATGGCCTCCGGCATCGGGCAGGTCAAGTTGTTCTCCGACGACGGAAAATGCGTCGACGATCCGCTGCTCATGCGCCGCGCGCTCGAGTACTCGTCCTCGCTCGGAGTGCTCATCGCCCAGCACGCCGAGGAACCCCGCCTGACGGTCGGAGCCGTGGCACACGAGGGACCCACGGCCGCACGCCTCGGCCTCGCCGGGTGGCCGCGCGCCGCCGAGGAGTCCATCGTCGCCCGGGATGCGCTTCTCGCGCGCGACGCCGGCGCACGCGTGCACATCTGTCACGCGTCCACCTCGGGCACGGTCGCGCTCGTGGAATGGGCTCGCTCGCAGGGCATCGCCATCAGTGCGGAAGTCACGCCGCATCACCTGCTGCTCGACGACTCGCGGCTCGAGACCTACGACGGCATCAACCGTGTCAACCCGCCGCTGCGTGAGCGGTCGGATGTCGAGGCCTTGCGCCGGGGACTGGCGTCCGGGGTCATCGACTGTGTCGCCACAGACCACGCTCCGCACGCCGATCAGGACAAGTGCTGCGAGTTCTCACAAGCGCGTCCCGGAATGCTCGGCCTCGAAACGGCGTTGTCCATCGTTATCGAGACAATGGTGCGTCCCGGTCTGCTCGACTGGCGCGGTGTCGCGCGGGTGATGAGCGAGCGCCCCGCAGAGATCGTCGGGCTCGACGACCAGGGGCGCCCGCTGGAGGTCGGTGAGCCGGCCAACGTGGTGCTCGTCGATCCGGACACCGAGTGGACGGTGCACGGGCCGGACCTGGCGAGCATCGCCGGCAACACCCCGTACGAGGACATGACCTTGCCGGGACGGGTCACCGCGACAGTGCTGCGCGGCCGGATCACCGCCCGCGACGGCGCGGTATACCCCCGGACCGACGGAAAGTAGGAACACGAGATGGACCGGATAGTGCTCACCGTCGGATTCCTGGCGTTGTGGGTCGTGCTCGTACTGCTGATGTGGAAGGGCTGGCGCGGCCGGGCCCGACGACAGCAGGACGCGATCGGGGAACTGCCGGTGGTGCCCGCGGAACTGGGGGAGCGGCTCATCGAGCCGAGCACGGGCCTGTACGTCGGCAGCACGCTGGCGCCGAGCTGGCAGGACCGCGTGGCGGTGGGCGACCTCGGCTTCCGCGCCAGTTCCGAACTGAGCCGGTACCGGACGGGAGTGCTTCTGGAACGGCACGGCGCGTCGCCGATCTGGATTCCCGAGGAGTCGATCCGCGCGATCCGGACCGAACGCGGCTTGGCGGGCAAGGTCATGACGAAGGACGGCGTGCTCGTGATCCGGTGGCAGCTGCCGTCGGGGACCGAGGTCGACACGGGCTTCCGTGGGGACGACAAGTCGATCTATCCACAATGGACTCGGGAACAGACTCGGGACGAGAACGAAAAGTGACGATCACAACGACGATGACGATCACAGCGACGACGAACATCACGAAGACGAACACGACACGCGAGATTTCCGCCCGTACGGCCGGTTCTGGTGCGGTCGAGAAGAACGGAGACAACGCATGAGCGGCGGAACATTCGGAGCCGGCACCGCGGTGCTGGTCCTCGAAGACGGACGGGTTTTCCGTGGCACGCCTTTCGGTGCGGTCGGACAGACCCTCGGCGAGGCCGTGTTCAGCACGGGCATGACCGGATACCAGGAAACACTCACCGACCCCAGCTACCACCGGCAGATCGTCGTGGCCACCGCGCCGCAGATCGGCAACACCGGCTGGAACCACGAGGACAACGAGTCCGTCGGGCCCACCGGTGACGCCGCAGATTCGAAGATCTGGGTGGCCGGGTTCGTGGTGCGGGACCCGTCGCGACGTGTCTCGAGCTGGCGGGCGAGCGGATCGCTGCAGGACGAACTCGCGCGGCAGAACGTCGTCGGGCTCGCGGGGATCGACACCCGCGCACTCGTGCGGCACCTGCGCACCCGCGGCTCGATGCGGGCCGGCGTGTTCTCCGGCGACGCTCTCGTGTGGAAGGGCGACGACCTCGACGTCGACGCACTCCTCGACCGGGTCAAGAGCCAGCCGTCGATGCTCGGCGCCGACCTCGCCGGTGAAGTGAGCACCAGCAGTGGATACGTGGTCGAACCCACCGGCGGCGACCCGCGCTTCACCGTTGCCGCGATCGACCTGGGCATCAAGACCAATACGCCGCGGATGTTCGCCGAACGCGGCATCCGCGTGCACGTGCTGCCGTCCAGCGCGACGCTCCACGACATCCTGGACCTGAAGGCCGACGGTGTGTTCCTGTCCAACGGCCCCGGCGACCCGGCGACCGCGGACGGGGCGGTGCACCTGACCAAGGAAGTGCTCGGACAGGGCCTGCCGCTGTTCGGCATCTGCTTCGGAAACCAGATCCTCGGCCGCGCGCTCGGCCTTAACACCTACAAGATGAAGTTCGGTCACCGCGGCATCAACATCCCGGTCGTCGAACACGAGACCGGCCGCATCGCCATCACCGCGCAGAACCACGGTTTCGCGCTCGAAGGTGAAGCGGGCCAGGAGTTCGATACTCCGTTCGGCCGCGCGGTGATCAGCCATACGTGCGCCAACGACGGTGCCGTCGAAGGCGTCAAGCTCGCCGACGGTTCCGCGTTCTCCGTGCAGTACCACCCGGAGGCAGCGGCCGGGCCGCACGACGCCTCCTACCTGTTCGACCGTTTCACCCGCATGCTCGAGGGAGAGAAGAACTGATGCCACGCCGTACCGATCTCTCTCACATCCTGGTCATCGGCTCCGGCCCGATCGTCATCGGGCAGGCCTGCGAGTTCGACTACTCCGGCACCCAGGCGTGCCGGGTCCTCCGCGAGGAGGGCATGCGCGTCTCGCTGGTCAACTCCAACCCGGCGACGATCATGACCGACCCGGAGTTCGCCGACGCGACCTACATCGAGCCGATCACCGCCGAGTACGTCGAGAAGGTCATCGCCGCGGAAGCTGCGAACGGCACTCCGATCGACGCGGTGCTCGCGACGCTCGGCGGCCAGACCGCGCTCAACACCGCCGTTGCGCTGTCCGAGCAGGGCATCCTCGACAAGTACGACATCGAGCTGATCGGCGCGGACTTCGACGCGATCCAGCGCGGCGAGGACCGGCAGAAGTTCAAGGACATCGTGGCCAAGTGCGGTGGCGAGTCCGCCCGCTCCGCGGTCTGCTACACGATGGACGAGGTCCGCGCGACCGTCGCCGAACTCGGATACCCGGTCGTGGTGCGCCCGTCGTTCACGATGGGCGGCCTCGGTTCCGGCATGGCGTACAACGAAGCCGACCTCGAGCGCATCGCCGGTGGCGGTCTCGCCGCGTCGCCGACCGCGAACGTGCTGATCGAGGAGTCGATCCTCGGCTGGAAGGAATACGAACTCGAGCTGATGCGGGACGGCCGCGACAACGTCGTGATCGTGTGCTCGATCGAGAACGTCGATCCGGTCGGTGTGCACACCGGTGACTCGATCACCGTGGCACCGGCGATGACGCTCACGGACCGCGAATACCAGAAGATGCGCGACCTCTCGATCGCCATCCTGCGTGAGGTCGGCGTCGAGACCGGCGGCTGCAACATCCAGTTCGCCATGGACCCGAGCGACGGCCGCCTCGTCGTCATCGAGATGAATCCGCGCGTGTCGCGGTCGTCGGCGCTCGCGTCGAAGGCCACCGGCTACCCGATCGCGAAGATGGCCGCCAAGCTCGCCATCGGTTACACACTCGACGAGATCGTCAACGACATCACCAAGGAAACGCCCGCGTGCTTCGAGCCGACGCTCGACTACGTCGTGGTCAAGGCTCCGCGGTTCGCGTTCGAGAAGTTCCCGGGCGCCGACGGCACCCTCACCACCACGATGAAGTCGGTGGGCGAAGCGATGTCGATCGGCCGCAACTTCGCCGAGGCCTTCGGCAAGGTGCTGCGTTCGCTCGAGACCAAGCGTGCCGGATTCTGGACCGGCCCGGAGGTCGAGGGGTCGCTCGACGAGCTGCTGAAGGCGATCGAGACGCCCACCGACGGCCGGATCTACCAGGTCGCCCAGGCGTTCGAGCTGGGTGCGACCCTCGAGCAGGTCTTCGAGGCCACCAAGATCGATCCGTGGTTCCTCGAGGAGATTTCGCAGATCGTCGGGATGGGGGACAAGGTCCGCGCCGCCGAGACGTTCGGTGCCGAGGAGCTGCGTTACGTCAAGCACCACGGTTTCTCCGACCGCCAGATCGCGGCGCTGCGTCCGAGCCAGTTCGCGGACGAGGACGCGGTCCGCGCGCTGCGCAACGAGCTCGGCGTGCATCCGGTGTACAAGACGGTCGATACCTGTGCGGCGGAGTTCGAGGCGAAGACCCCGTACCACTATTCGACCTACGAACTCGATCCGAACGCGGAGACCGAGGTCGCGCCGCAGCCCGACAAGCCGAAGGTGCTGATCCTCGGCTCGGGTCCGAACCGCATCGGCCAGGGCATCGAGTTCGACTACTCGTGCGTGCACGCGGCACTGACGCTCTCGGATGCCGGCTACGAGACCGTGATGGTCAACTGCAACCCCGAGACGGTCTCCACCGACTACGACACCGCCGACCGCCTGTACTTCGAGCCGCTCACCTTCGAGGACGTCCTCGAGGTGTACCGGGCGGAGTGCGAGTCCGGCACGGTCGCCGGGGTCATCGTGCAGCTCGGCGGACAGACGCCGCTGGGGTTGGCGCGGCGGCTGAAGGCGGCGGGAGTCCCGATCGTGGGGACGAGCCCCGAGGCGATCGACCTCGCCGAGGACCGCGGCGAGTTCGGACGGGTGCTCGAAGAGGCCGGTCTGCCCGCCGCGAAGTACGGCACCGCCACCACCTTCGACGGTGCTCGTGACATCGCGGCCGAGATCGGTTACCCCGTGCTCGTGCGCCCGTCGTACGTGCTCGGCGGCCGCGGCATGGAGATCGTCTACGACGAGAAGTCGCTCGCGGACTACATCTCCCGCGCCACGGAGATCTCCGACGACCGCCCGGTCCTCGTGGACCGCTTCCTCGACGACGCGGTCGAGATCGACGTGGACGCCCTGTGCGACGGCACCGACGTCTACATCGGCGGGATCATGGAACACATCGAGGAAGCCGGAATCCACTCCGGTGACTCCGCGTGTGCCCTGCCGCCGATCACCCTCGGACGCTCCGACATCGAGAACGTGCGCCGCTCGACGGCAGCGCTCGCGGCCGGGATCGGGGTCAAGGGCCTGCTCAACGTCCAGTACGCGCTCAAGGACGACATCCTGTATGTCCTGGAGGCCAATCCTCGGGCGAGCCGCACGGTGCCGTTCGTGTCCAAGGCCACCGCGGTCCAGCTCGCCAAGGCGTGCGCTCGGGTGATGCTCGGTGAGTCCATCGCCGAACTGCGCGAGGCCGGGATTCTGCCGGCCGAGGGCGACGGCAGCGTGATTCCGCTCGGGGCACCGGTAGCCGTGAAGGAAGCGGTGCTGCCGTTCAACCGGTTCCGCCGCGCCGACGGAACCGGTATCGACACGTTGCTCAGCCCGGAGATGAAGTCCACCGGCGAAGTGATGGGCATCGACGACGATTTCGGTACGGCGTTCGCGAAGAGCCAGACCGCCGCCTACGGATCGCTGCCCACCTCGGGCACGGTGTTCGTCTCGCTCGCGAACAAGGACAAGCGGTCGATGATCTTCCCGGTCAAGCACCTCGCCGACCTCGGATTCCACATCGCTGCCACCGTCGGGACCGCAGAGGTCCTGCGCCGCAACGGTGTTCCCTGCGAACACGTCTACAAGGTGTCCGAGGAGGAACGCCCCGAAGGTGCACCGGACGTGGTCGATCGCATTCGTGCCGGCGACATCGCCATGGTGATCAACACGCCGTGGGGTAATTCCGGACCCCGCGTCGACGGGTACGAGATCCGCAGCGCGGCTGTCGCGGCGAACATTCCGTGCATCACGACGGTGCAGGGTGCGTCGGCGGCGGTGCAGGGCATCGAGGCAGCCATCCGCGGTGACATCGGCGTCAGCTCGATTCAGCGGATGCACGCACGACTGCGCGAAGCCGCGGTCGCCGGACAGTCGTGACCACGTTCGGAGGGCGGCTCGCGGATGCGCTCGCGAGCCGCGGGCCGCTCTGCGTGGGCATCGACCCGCATCCGCAATTGCTGACGGCGTGGGGTCTCGGAGTCGACGCCGACGGACTCGACAAGTTCAGCGAGCTGTGTGTGGAAGCGTTCGACGGGGTCGTCGCCGTGGTCAAGCCGCAGGTCGCGTTCTTCGAGGCGTTCGGTTCGGCGGGTCTGGAAGTTCTCGAACGCACCATCGCCGTACTGCGCGGTTCCGGGACGCTCGTCGTCGCCGACGCCAAACGCGGTGATATCGGCTCCACCATGGACGCGTACGCCCGCACCTGGCTCGCCGACGAGTCGCCGCTGTGCTCGGACGCGGTGACCGTCTCGCCCTATCTCGGTTTCGGTGCGCTCGCTCCGGCACTCGATCTGGCGGCGCAGACGGGCCGTGGGATCTTCGTGCTGGCAGCGACCTCGAATCCGGAGGGAGCGCAGGTGCAGCGGGCCCGGCTCGACGACGGTCGCACTGTCGCTCAGGCGATGGTCGACGAGGCCGCGGCGTGCAATACCGGAGCCGGCCGCCTCGGGTCGGTCGGTGTGGTGGTCGGCGCGACGCTGACCGACGCTCCCGACTTGCGGGCCTTGAACGGCCCCATCCTGATGCCGGGAGTGGGGGCGCAGGGCGGAACCGCCGACGACGTCCGACGGCTCGCAGCGGGCAATCTGAGGGCCGTGGTGCCGAACGTGTCCCGGGAGGTGCTGCGCGCGGGACCGTCCGTCTCCGCGTTGCGGGAGGCTGTCGCCCGCACGGTCGAACGATTCGCGTTCCTTCAGGACTAGTTCCTCCACGACCGAGTTCCTCGAGGGCTGAGGGGGTCGAGGTCCGTACGTGCACGTGTACGGTCCTTGACCTGCGGATCCGCGCGCCGCGACACGCGGAACCGCAAGATTTTTTTCCGGGGTTCTCGATGACACCCTCCACGGCCGGCAGTGATCTTGCGCGCTCACCCGGCGGTGGCGGCGTGTATGTCCATCGAGACGCCGTGACCTGCGACTTTTCACCGTTCGGGCAGGTCGGCCCGCAAAATTCGCGGGATCTTCCGGCGGCGTGTGGGCCCCGGAATCGGCACGCACTACCGCACGGATTTTCGAGCGTCGCGGCGGGGGGGCGGTTCGCATTCGACGGAAGTCGTGAGTACGGTCGCTATCGCCGCTGGTTACAGCGGTGAAGACTGAATTCCAACGATGAGACGGAGGAACCGTGGCCCTTCCCCAGCTGACCGATGAGCAGCGCGCCGCTGCTCTGGAGAAGGCGGCTGCTGCCCGTCGTGCCCGGGCAGAGCTCAAGGAGCGCCTCAAGCGCGGCGGCACCGACCTGAAGCAGGTGCTGAAGGATGCCGAGAACGACGAAATCCTCGGCAAGATGAAGGTTTCCGCTCTGCTCGAGGCCCTGCCGAAGGTCGGCAAGGTCAAGGCGCAGGAGATCATGACCGAACTGGAGATCGCTCCGACCCGCCGTCTGCGCGGACTCGGCGATCGCCAGCGCAAGGCCCTGCTCGCCAGGTTCGATTTCGACGCCTGAGACCGTGGTAGCTGACGCACACCCCGTGACGGACAGCGCACCCGCAGCGCGGAGGGGCCGGCTGATCGTTCTGGCCGGCCCCTCCGCGGTCGGTAAGTCGACTGTCGTGCGCCTTCTGCGCAACCGGGTGCCGAATCTGATGTTCAGTGTCTCCGCGACCACTCGCGCCCCACGACCGGGCGAGGTGGACGGGGTGGACTACCGCTTCGTCACCCGCGAGGAATTCGACCGCATGATCGACGACGGCGAGTTGCTCGAATGGGCCGACATCCACGCAGGCCTGCAACGTTCGGGCACACCCGCAGCGCCGGTACGCGAGGCGCTCGCCGCCGGGCGACCGGTGCTCGTGGAGGTCGATCTGGTGGGGGCCCGCGCAGTGCGGGCCGCGATGGACGAGGCCGTCCTGGTCTTCCTCGCACCGCCGAGCTGGGAGGTGCTCGTCGAGCGCCTCACCGGACGCGGCACCGAATCCGCCGACGTGGTGGCCCGCCGCCTTGACACCGCGCGCACCGAACTCGCCGCTCAGGACGAGTTCGATGTCGTCGTTGTCAACGATGATGTCGACCGTGCGTGCGAAGAATTGGTATCCTTGTTAGTCGGTCCCGAAAACGGGTGACCGGAGCGTGCTTGCGGGCGCCCGACCGGTGCCGTTTGCAGAGTCCGCCGACGCTAGATTTCTATCCCGCGAAAACTCAGGAGAACACCGAGTGAGCAGCATGCAGTCAGCAGCGATCGACCTCGAGGGCAACGCCCTTCCGGTCTACGACACTCCGCTGGGTATCACCAACCCGCCGATCGACGAGCTGCTCGAACGCGCCTCCTCGAAGTACGCCCTGGTGATCTACTCGGCCAAGCGCGCCCGGCAGATCAACGATTACTACAACCAGCTCGGTGACGGCATCCTCGAGTACGTCGGCCCGCTCGTCGAGCCGGGTCTGCAGGAGAAGCCGCTGTCCATCGCGCTGCGCGAGATCCACGCGGATCTGCTCGAGCACACCGAAGGCGAGTGAGCCTTCACGCCGCGGACGGCGCTCCGGAAACCGGACAGCGCCGCCGCGTCGTCGTCGGAGTCGCCGGCGGGATCGCCGCGTACAAAGCGTGCGCACTGATCCGGGCGTTCACCGAGAACGGCCATCACGTGCGGGTCGTTCCCACCGAATCAGCACTTCAGTTCGTCGGGCGCGCCACCTTCGAGGCACTCTCCGGTAACCCCGTGCACACCGGCGTCTTCGCCGACGTGCCGGAGGTACCGCACGTGCGGTTGGGGCAGGAGGCCGACCTCGTCGTCGTCGCGCCCGCCACCGCCGACCTCATGGCCCGGGCGGTATCCGGCCGCGCCGACGATCTCCTCACGGCAACTCTTCTCACCGCGCGGTGCCCGGTGATGTTCGTGCCCGCGATGCACACCGAGATGTGGGAACACCCCGCCACGGTCGACAACGTCGCAACTCTGCGTCGTCGCGGCAGTGTCGTGGTCGAGCCCGCCTCGGGTCGTCTCACCGGCAAGGACACCGGAGCGGGGCGTCTGCCCGAACCCGACGAGATCTACGCGCTGGCGGCACTGATGCTCGAACGTGCCGACGCGCTGCCTCGCGACCTGGTCGGCCGGCGCATCGTCGTCTCCGCCGGTGGCACGCGCGAACCTCTCGATCCGGTGCGGTTCCTGGGCAACCGCTCGTCGGGCAAGCAGGGCTATGCGCTTGCCCGCCTGGCCGCGCAGCGCGGCGCGGACGTCACCCTCGTGGCCGGCGCGGTCGCAGGCCTCGACGATCCTGCCGCCGTGGACGTCGTGCGGGTGCAGACCGCCGCGCAGATGCAGGACGCGGTCACCAAGCATGCCGCGACCGCCGACGCCGTCATCATGTCGGCCGCGGTCGCCGATTTCCGCCCCGCCGCCTTCGCCGAAAGCAAGATCAAGAAGGGTGCGGGCGAACCGGACTCGATCGCGCTGACGAAGAACGACGACATCCTCGCCGGACTGGTGCGCTCCCGTGCCGACGGTGGACTGTCCAAGGACACCGTCATCGTCGGATTCGCAGCCGAAACCGGCGACGAACACGGCGACGTCCTGACCTATGCGCGTGAGAAACTGGCCCGCAAGGGCTGCGATCTTCTCGTCGTCAACGCCGTGGGCGACGGCAAGGCATTCGAGGTCGACCACAACGACGGATGGTTGTTGTCCGCGGACGGCTCCGAGACGGCGCTCGCCCACGGATCCAAGGCTCTGATGGCAAGCAGGGTCCTCGATGCACTGCGACCGCTGCTGGCGCAGGTAGAACGGACGTAGAGTCCGATGATTTTAATACTCGCGCCGACGCTGCCGGGACAGTAGCGTCGGCACAGTGGCCGGGCTCGACCCGACCGGGAGTGCGTGCCGCTCCACAGCGTTCGTCCAGAGCTAGACACATCAGTCGAGAGGGAGTTCTGTGAGCAAGACCGGCGGTCGGCTTTTCACCAGCGAGTCCGTGACCGAGGGGCACCCGGACAAAATCTGCGACGCGATCAGCGACTCGGTCCTCGACGCGCTGCTCGCGGACGACCCGCGTGCCCGTGTCGCAGTGGAAACGCTCGTGACCACCGGTCAGGTGCACGTGGTGGGTGAGGTGACGACCTCCGCGTATGCCGATATCCCCAAGATCGTGCGCGACCGCGTGCTCGAAATCGGGTACGACAGCTCGTCCAAGGGCTTCGACGGCAACTCCTGCGGCGTGAACATCGCGATCGGCGCGCAGTCGCCGGAGATCGCCGGGGGCGTCGATGTCGCGCTCGAGGCTCGTAGCGGCACGCTGACCGACGACGAGGTCGCGCTGCAGGGCGCCGGCGACCAGGGCCTGATGTTCGGATACGCATGCTCGGAAACCCCGGAACTGATGCCGCTGCCCATCTCCCTCGCGCACCGGCTCTCGCGCCGGCTGACCGAGGTGCGGAAGACCGGTGTGCTCCCGTACCTGCGGCCGGACGGCAAGACCCAGGTCACCATCGAGTACGAAGGCGACAAGCCGGTCCGCCTCGACACCATCGTGATCTCCACTCAGCACGCCGCGGATATCGACCTCAACAACCTGCTCACCCCGGATCTCCGGGCGCACGTCGTCGACGCCGTACTCGCGGACCCGAACCTCGCCGATCTCGACGTCGCCGATGTCCGGCTGCTGGTCAACCCGTCCGGATCGTTCGTGCTCGGCGGCCCGATGGGCGACGCCGGCCTGACCGGACGGAAGATCATCGTCGACACCTACGGCGGCATGGCCCGCCACGGCGGTGGCGCGTTCTCGGGTAAGGACCCGTCGAAGGTCGACCGTTCCGCCGCGTACGCCATGCGCTGGGTCGCCAAGACGGCCGTCGCCGCGGGACTGGCGGACCGGATCGAGGTGCAGGTCGCATACGCGATCGGCAAGGCCGCTCCCGTCGGCCTGTTCGTCGAGACCTTCGGCACCGAAAAGGCCGATCCCGCGCGGATCCAGCAGGCGGTCAACGAGGTCTTCGACCTGCGCCCCGGCGCGATCGTCCGCGACCTGGATCTTCTGCGCCCCATCTACGCCCAGACGGCTGCGTACGGTCACTTCGGCCGCACCGACATCGAACTGCCGTGGGAGAACACCGACCGCGCCGACAAGCTTCGCGCGGCCGCCGGACTCTGACGGTCACGGTCGCACCCGGGTGGCTGCCGCCACACGCGCTGCCGACAAGCGCGCTGCCGACACACGCGCTGCCGAGGTCGACCCGGTAGGGCGCGTTCTGCCGCTGCTCTCCGTGCCGCACCTGGACCGGGAGTTCGACTACCTCATCCCGCACCACCTCGACGCGGACGCCCGGCCGGGGGTCCGCGTCCGAGTGCGTTTCGCGGGCCGGCTCGTCGACGGGTTTCTGCTCTCCCGCACCGCGACGAGCGAACACCCGGGCAAACTCGGGGCGCTCGACCGCGTCGTGTCGGCCGAACCTGTTCTCACGCCCGAGATCGCTGCGCTCGCCGACGAAGTGGCGACCCGCTATGCCGGTACCCGCGCCGACGTACTCCGGCTCGCCGTACCACCGCGTCACGCCCGGGTGGAAGCGGAAGAACCGCGACCGGTCGATCCGCCGGCGGTCCCGGCGTTCGATCGTGGTCCCTGGGCGCGTTACCGGCACGGTGAGAACTTCCTCGAAGCTCTCTCGTCGGGTCGCGCACCTCGGGCGGCGTGGCAGGCACTTCCCGGGGAAGACTGGCCGACCCGCCTCGCGGAACTCGCGGCGCTCACGGCGGCGGCCGGTCGTGCGGCGGTGCTGGTGGTTCCGGACCAGCGCGACCTCGACCGTGTGCTCGCCGCCTGCGTGCACGTCGCCGGCGCAGAACACGTGGTAGGACTGACCGCGGGTCTCGGTCCGGCCGAACGGTATCGCCGATGGCTGGCGGCTCTGCGCGGCTCGGCCCGGATCGTGGTGGGCACCCGCGCCGCGGTGTTCGCACCCACACCCGACCTCGGGCTCCTCGTCGTCTGGGACGACGGTGACGACCTGCATTCCGAGCCCCGGTCGCCGTACCCGCACACCCGGGAAGTCGCCGCGCTGCGGGCGCACGCCGTGGGCGCGGCCGTCGTCATTGCCGGGCACGCGCGGACCGCCGAGACGCAGGCGCTCGTCGACTCGGGCTGGGCACACGACCTGCTCGCCCCGCGCGAGGTGCTCCGGGCGTGGGCGCCGAAGATCACCGCGCTCGCCGACAGCGATCAGGCGATCGAGCGTGACCCCGCTGCGCGCGCCGCCAGATTGCCGGCGATCGCGTTCGCGGCGGCGCGGGCAGCACTCGGATCGGGACATCCGGTGCTCGTGCAGGTCCCGCGCCGCGGGTACGTGCCGGCCCTCGCCTGCGGTAAGTGCCGCGCCCCGGCGCGGTGCCGACGGTGCAACGGCCCGTTGGCGCTGCCGGCGGCGGCGGGGCCGGACGGTGCCGCGATACCGGCGTGCAAGTGGTGCGGGGTCGCCGACGCCACCCACCGGTGTCATGCCTGTGGTGCGCGTTCGCTGCGGGCCGTCGTCGTCGGTGCCGGCCGCACCGCCGAAGAACTCGGGCGCGCGTTTCCCGGGGTACCGGTGATCACGTCGGGCGGCGGCGAGGTCAAAGCCACCGCGCCGGGAGGTGCCGCACTGGTGGTGTCGACGGTCGGCGCGGAACCCGTCGCCGACGGGGGATACGGTGCCGCGCTGTTGCTGGACGGGTGGGCGCTGCTCGGGCGTGCCGACCTCAGAGCCGCCGAGGAGGCGATGCGGCGGTGGCTGGCGGCGTCGGCGCTGGTGCGGCCGTTCGCGGACGGTGGGCAGGTGGTGGTGGTCGCCGACTCCGGGATTCCGACCGTGCAGGCACTGGTGCGGTGGGATCCGGTAGGTCACGCCAGGCAGGAGGTCGCCGAACGCACCGAAGTCGGCTTCCCTCCCGCCGTGCACATGGCTGCGCTCGACGGTGGCTCCGCCGCAGTCGCGGAGCTTCTCGAGGCGACCCGTCTGCCCGACGGAGCCGAAGTGCTCGGACCCGTTCCGCTGCCTCCGGGACAGCGACTGCCGTTCGGCTCGGACGGCCCGGAACCCGAGGAGGTGCACCGCATGATCGTGCGGGTCGCCCGGCATCGGGGCCGGGACCTGGGCGCCGCGCTGCGGGAAGCGCAGGCGACCCGGACCGCGCGCCGTGCGGACGGCCCTTTACGTGTTCAAGTGGACCCGCCGCGTATCGGTTGATCCCGCCACGGTCAGGTGAGCGAGCGAACCTCGGCCACAGCGTATTCCGCGACCGATGCGGACACGACGGATGCGGCTGCGTCGCTGTCGGGTCCGGATCCACGGAAGCGCTCGACGGCGGAGGGGGAGTCCCACCGCTCGAACACCACGACGCGAGACGGATCGATCAGGTCTGCGGTGACAGAGAATTCGAGGCACCCGGGGGCGAGGCGCGCCTGTTCCACGACATCGGCGCATCCCGCGAGGTAGCTCCCGCGTGCGCTCGGGTCGACGACGATGTGTCCAGCGACGATGATCATGTTTCTCCTCGTGGTCCGGCCTCTCACACGGTGTGACCGGCGCAACAGCGAGAACTCATCGCTGTCACCGCACACGAACGGTGCCGGGCAACTACGATCGCTTGCCATGCGCCCTCTTGCTCAGGCCTCACCGTCGCCGCCCTGACCGCACTCGCTGTTTCCGGCAGCGGGATCGCCGCCGCGGCACCGGCACCCGTTCTCGACGACAACGGGGCGATCGTGGCGCCGAGCAGCACGCAGATCTCGTTTGCGCATTCGCCGACCGGGTTCCGCGCGGGCACCGCCAACGAACACGAATCCCGTGCCGGGGTCTCGATCGTCAAGTTGTATCTGGCCGAGTACGTCTTCCGGTACGGCGACGCCGCCGACCATGCCGACGCCACGGAGATGATCCGCGCGTCGAACGACGCGATCGCCAACCGGCTTCATGCGAAGTACCCCCAGGCGATCTCGACGACGGTAGAAGAGTTCGGGCTCACCGATACCTACGTGCCCGGTTACTGGGGCAACGGAACGTCGACTCACGACATGGTCACCTATCTCGAAACGAAGAAGCGCACCGATCCGAATTCGCCGGTACTCGCCGCCATGGCATCGGCATACGGGACGGCCGCCGACGGGTACGCGCAGAACTACGGCACCGCGCTGCTGGCGGGTGTCATCGGAACGAAGTGGGGATGGAGCGACGATCGCTCGTTCAATGCCTCGGCATCGTTCGGGCCGGACTTCTCGGTGGGCGCCTCGACATACGGGTCGGCCGCGCAGCTTTCGGAGCACGTCCTGGGCGCGTTCACCGACGGCGGGCCTGCCGCACCGGAGTCCGGTTACCGCCTTACCGAGTGCGCGGCGGCACGCTGGCTCGCGGACGACCCGGTCCTCGCCGTACCCGCCCAGCAACTGCTCGACGGGCTTCCTCCCGCTGTGGCAGAGGCCTTCTGCGAAGGCTGAGGCTCTCGTAGGTCGCAGCACGCCGATCCGGTAGTTACAGGAGCCCGGTGGTTACCGGCACCCGGTGGTGCCGACAGCCCAATAGTTACAGCAGCTTTCCGGCCTCTCCCGTCGACTTCTCGTCGACGGGAGGGGCCGGTTCTGTTGTGCTCGTTCGCTCGTGTTCCGGCTCGGGAAACTGTCCCTCGTTCAAGTGACAGCGCGATGATCATCGGCGGGCTTAGTATCTTTAACAGATACAGTTGGAGTCGTTTGTGATCGAACCCTTGTTTCGATGACGTGGCACGACCGCGTTGCGACAGGAGGCGCCACATGGTGGTCCGACGAGTGTGGTCGGCCGGGCTCGCGGCTCTGTGCGTTGCCGCGTTCACGGCGGGAGTGGCGGGTGCGCAACCGCTCGTCGGGGTGACGGGGTCCTCATCCTCTGTGCCCGTGGTGCCGGGGCCGCCGGCGGTAACCCACGCGGAGGCTGCCGAATACGCGGAGAACAATCCCGGCGCGGTGCCGCCGCAGACGAACGACTTCTCGTGTGTGCTCTCGCCGGAGAACCCCCGGCCGGTGGTGCTTGCGCACGGGACCGACTCCAACAGCTACTCCGACTTCGCCGCACTCACACCCCTTCTCGCTGCATCCGGGCGGTGCGTCTTCGCGGTGAACTACGGTTTGGCGGCCGGGGCCGAGTCGTACGGCACGGGTGAGATCCGGGTGTCCGCAGCACAATTCGGCGAGTTCGTGGAGCGGGTCCGGGCCGAGACCGGAGCTACCGAAGTCGACGTCGTCGGGTATTCGCAAGGCGCGGTCGTCACCCGCTATTACATCAACAAACTCGGAGGCGCCCAGGTGGTCGACCGCTGGGTCGGGGTGGCGTCTCCCAGCTACGGCGGCACCTTCTACGGTCTCGCGACCGCGATCGCCGCGTTACCCGGCGCAACCGACTTCCTCGAGGGCGAATTCTCGGTGGCGCTTGCGGAGCAAATCCAAGGTTCGGTACTGCTCACCGAATTGAACGCGCCGAGCGACACCGTTCCCGGCGTGCAGTACACCACCATCGGAACCCGGTTCGACGAAGTGATCCAACCCGCCGACAACGTTGCGTTGCGCGGAGAAGGTGCGGTCAATCTCGTCGTCCAGGATCTGTGTCCACAGAATCGGACCGGCCACTTCAACATGGTCTACGACGAATTCACGTTGCAACTGATCCGGCATGCCCTCGATCCCGATCGAGTCGCACTGGGCACGTGCACCCGGGTTGCGCTGGGAACCGGAATCCCGGAGGTCGTCCGCCAGGCCAACTTCTGAGCGCACCGGTCACCGCGGAAACGGTCGGCATCGACCGGTCACCAGCGGTTGCGCACCTTTTCCGCGAAACCGAGGAGGTTCTCGATCTCGAGCCGGCTACCGCCGTCGAGGACGACGAAGCCGGTGTAGCGGCCGAACACCTGATGCTGGGTCGAACGGAGAACGAGAGCGTTCACGTCCGCGGCCCGATCGTGAATCGGCACGAACTCCATCTCGAAACGGTGGTCGTTGCTGGTGAATCGCCACGGCGCACCGTCGTACGTGCCGACCGGCAGGTGGAACTGCACGCGGTCGAGTTTGTGGGCCACACCGTCATGGAAGACCACGTTCTCGCTCGCCGCGCCGGTGTCCCCGAACCCGTAGCCGATGTTGAAGCCGAAGGGCAGTCCGTCGTGCAGGCCGGACGCCGAACCCCAGTACCAGGTGTTGTCGTAGGTCCAGACTCCCCGGCCCCAGTCGAATACGCCGAACGCTGTCGCGGGGTCGAACAGGTGCTCGCGGCCGTCGACCGTCACGCTGCCCCGGGCGGGCAGGCAGTTGATCTTCTGGTTGTAGTAGAAGGCCTTCGGGCTGGACGGGAACGGGGTGGCGATCACCATCCGGTCCATCGGCGGCTGAGTCAGCACCAGCTCACCCGACAGCCCGCGGCCTCCGCCGAACCCGGGATGGTCGACGATCAGCCGTCGTGCCTGTCCCTCGTTCCGATACTCGATGTGCACGTCGCCGCGGCGAACCACCACATCGCCCGAGTCGGCGCTCGCCGGCAAGCCCAGACGGCCGCGCGGAAAGGGGATCATCGTGTTCTCCGTGACGTCTGCCGGCCCGGCGAGGTCGAGCCAACTGACGCCGAGCAGACCCATGTAGCCGTTGTCGGCCACGGTCAGAGCGATGCCGTAGGGGCCGGAATCGCCGTCGGACAGGACGCAGTAGTAGTCCCATTCCTTGACGCGCAGACCGGACGCCGCGACCTTCCGGCGGTCGTACCGACGTTCCTCGCTCGCGCTCCATCCGGTCTCGATGAGCGTTCCGCCGTCGTCGAGGAGAGGGCCGGTGGTGAGGCGTCGTTGCTGCATACCCGGCGAGACTACTGGGCCGTGGTGGCGACACCGTGTCGGTGTGGGCGACCGACTCCCTAGAATGGGGGAGCCATCGTCGCCGAACCCTGGAGCAGTATTCGTGACACACCCGCCGGTTAGCTTCCGCATCGCAGTGCGCCCACCCGCACCGGCGGTGCTCTGACATGCGGGTGGTGTTCGCAGGTACTCCCGGCCCCGCGGTGCCGGCACTGCGGCGGCTCATCGCCTCGCCCCGCCACGAGGTCGTCGCGGTCGTGACGCGGCCCGACACCACCGCCGGTCGCGGCCGGAAGGCGGTCCGATCCGAAGTGGGGCAGGTCGCCGACGAGCACGGTATCGAGGTGCTTGCTCCGCAGGCACCTCGCGACCCCGAATTCATCGCCCGTCTCACCGAACTCCAGCCCGATTGCTGCCCCGTCGTCGCATACGGAGCGTTGATCCCGCCCGCCGTGCTGGAGATCCCCCGGTACGGCTGGGTGAACCTGCACTTCTCTCTGCTCCCCGCATGGCGCGGAGCAGCACCGGTGCAAGCCGCGATCGCCGCGGGTGACGAGATCACCGGAGCCAGCACGTTCCGGCTCGAAGCCGGTCTCGACACGGGCCCGGTGTACGGCGTGGTGACCGAGATGATCCGGCCCACCGACACCGCCGGTGATCTGCTGGGTCGTCTCGCGGAGGCCGGTGCAACGCTGCTCGAATCGACGCTCGACGGTCTCGAGGACGGCATCCTCGTTCCGGCGCCGCAACCCGCCGAGGGTGTTTCCCACGCCCCGAAGGTCACCGTGGACGCCGCACGGGTCGACTGGACGCGGCCTGCGCACGTGGTCGACCGCCACGTCCGCGCGGTCACCCCGGCGCCGGGCGCGTGGACCATGATCGGCGACCTGCGAGTCAAGCTCGGGCCGGTGACCCCCGTCGACGAGACGCTCGACCCCGGCGAACTCGCGGTCCTCAAGAACGGCCTGCTCGTCGGGACAGGGTCCACCGCGGTGCGGCTCGGCACCGTTCAGCCCCCCGGCAAGAAACCGATGGCAGCAGCAGATTGGGCGCGCGGCGCCCGACTCGACTCGAAAGTACGTGCGCAATGAGTGAAGCTCGCAAACCGGCCCGGCGTTCAGGGCAGAAGCCGGGCGGACATACCGGGCGCAACACCGCCCCACGGCAGACTCGCCGTCCCACCCAGTCGGCGGTGGATCCGGCTCGCACCGCGGCGCGGGACGTACTGCGCGCGGTCCGCGAGCGCGATGCCTACGCCAATCTGGTGCTGCCGGCCCTCCTTCGCGAACGCAAACTGGACTCTCGTGACGCGGCGCTGGCCACCGAACTCACCTACGGGGCGGCACGCGCGCAGGGACTGCTCGACGCCGTCATCGCCGATGCCGCCAACCGTCCCGTCGACGAGATCGACGGCGCGCTGCTCGACGTGCTGCGGCTGGGCACCTATCAGTTGTTACGGACCAGGGTCGCCCCGCACGCCGCCGTGGCGACCAGCGTCGACCTCGTCCGCACCGAATTCGGTTCGGGCCGAGCAGGATTCGTCAATGCCGTGCTGAGGCGAGTGGGGGAACGAACCGAGGACGAGTGGATCGACCTGCTCGCACCCGACCCCGAGCGCGACCCGGTGGGGCACCTGGCGTTCCGGTACGCGCACCCGCTGTGGATCGCCCAGGCATTCGTGCATTCCCTCGGTGCCGACGCAGGGGAACTCGCCGACGTGCTCGCGGCCGACGACGCCCGTCCGATCGTGCATCTTGTCGCCCGGCCCGGTGTGATCACCGCTGAGGAGCTTGCACTCGTGACCGGCGGCGAGATCGGTCCGTGGTCGCCGTACGCGGTGCACATCGAACACGGCGATCCCGGTCGGCTCGAGCCGGTCCGCGAGGGCATGGCCGCGGTGCAGGACGAAGGCAGCCAGCTCGTCGCGCGAGCGCTCACGCTGGCTCCGCTGCTCGGCGAGGACACGGGGCGCTGGCTCGATCTGTGCGCCGGACCCGGTGGCAAGGCGGCACTGCTCGGCGCTCTCGCCGCGCTGGACGGATTCTCGGTGGATGCGGTCGAACCCGTCGAGCACCGTGCCGACCTGGTCCGCAAGACCGCGCGTGATCTCCCGGTGGTCGTGCATGTCGCGGACGGCCGCGACTCGGGTCTCGAGCCCGGGTACGACCGGATCCTGGTCGATGCACCCTGCACCGGACTCGGGTCGCTGCGCCGCCGGCCCGAGTCGCGCTGGCGCCGTAGGCCCGAAGATGTGGCCGACCTCGTCAAACTGCAGAAAGAGCTTCTCGGCGCGGCGATCGGTCTGCTGCGTCCCGGTGGCGTGGTGTTGTATTCCACCTGCTCGCCGCACGTCTCGGAGACCGTCGGGGTGGTGTCCGACGCGGTCCGCCGGTACGGGGTCGAACAACTCGACACGAGGGAACTCCTCCCGGGTGTGCCGAAACTCGGTGACGGACCGGGTGTGCAGTTGTGGACGCACCGGCACGGCACGGACGGGATGTTCATGGCGGCTCTGCGCAAACCGCGCGACTGAGACATCCCGACGGGACAACACGTACGAGGACTCTGCCGGACCCGTCGGGTGTCCTGTCGCACGGCTAGGGTTTTGGTATGCCCGATATCGTCACCCTGACCATGAATCCGGCCCTCGATGTCACCACCTTCGCCGAGGAAGTCGTACCCACCCGCAAGCTCCGGTGCGAGGAGCCGTTCTACGACGCGGGGGGTGGAGGCATCAACGTCGCCAAGGTCGCGCGTGTGCTCGGTGCGTCGGCGGGAGCGGTGTTCCCGGTAGGTGGCGCACGGGGCCGGCAGATGAGCGGGCTGCTCGACGACGACCACGTCGACGCGTATGTCGTGCCCATCGTCGACGACACCCGCGAATGCTTCACCGCGATCGACCGCAAGACCGGGCTCGAATACCGGTTCGTCACACCGGGGCCGGACCTGACTCGCGACGAACAGGAGCGTTGCCTGGCGGTGCTCACCGAAGCAGCCCGGGGCGCACAGTATCTCGTGGCCAGCGGCAGCTTCCCGCCCGGCGTCTCCGGGGCGTTCGTCCACCGGGTCGCGGAAGTCGCCCACGCCGCCGGGGCGCGCTTCGTGCTCGACTCGTCGGGAGAGGCTCTGGCGAGCATCGAGTCCGGGGTGTTCCTCGTCAAGCCGTCGCTGGGCGAACTGTGCGAGTGGGTCGGCCGTGACCTGCCCGGCACGGACGACCGGATCGAGGCCTCGCGCGAACTGGTCGAGCGCGGGGTCGCAGAGATTGTGGTGGTGTCGCTGGGCCCCGACGGCGCGATCATGGTCACCGCCGACGACGCCGTCGAGGTGCCCGCGCTGGAGGTGGAGGTACGGAGCGCCGTGGGTGCCGGTGACAGCATGGTCGCCGGACTCGTCGTCGGACTACTGCAGGAACGCACGCTGCGCGACGCTCTGGCGCTGGGTGTCGCGTGCGGCACCGCAGCGCTGTTGACCGCCGGAAGCCGCGTATGCCGTCGTGAGGACATCGATCGGTTCGACGCGGTCGCCCGGAGCACGTAGGCAAAGCGCCGTGGTACCCGGCTCGCTCGGTTAGCATGGGAGGATGGATCTTCGGCCGAAGTCCTCGCGCACCCGACATGCGGGAGAGCGGGAATGAGTAACGGGCGGCCCGCCTATCTGCAATGGGCCTCGATCGGACTGGTAGCGATCGGAGGCCTGTTCGGGGCCGGCAGCCGCGAAGGCGTTTCGCTGGCTATCCCGAAACTCGGCGAAGTCCCGATCGCGATCGCCGTCGTGAACATCGTCGGTGCATTTCTCCTCGGCTATCTGTACGAAGCCGTCACCCGGATCGACAGCGCGAAGCCCACGGGGAAGAATCTGAAGCTCCTTCTGGGAACCGGATTCTGCGGCGGTTTCACCACTTACAGTTCGCTTGCGACCGACACGGCGGTGCTCTTCCGGGACGGATACATCTGGCAGGGCGTGGTGTACGTGGTCGGGACACTGATCGTCGGTGCGTGCGCCACCTGGGCGGGAATTGCGGTTGCCAGTAGCGTCAACGCGCGCATGACGCCGCCCGCCGGGGGAGGGATGACATCGTGACGCCGCTCATCTTCATCACGCTGAGTATCGCGGGTGGGGTCGGAGCAGTCGTGCGCTTCGTCCTGGACGGTTTCATCCGTGCACACATGAAGACGAAGTTCGCGTGGGCGACGACCATCATCAACGTGTCGGGATCGCTCGTCCTGGGATTCCTCACGGGACTCACGGTCGAGCATCTCGTCTCCACCGACGCCAGCTATGTCATCGGAACCGGATTCCTCGGTGGATACACCACATTCAGTACGGCGAGTTACGAGACGGTGCAACTGATCAAGGAGCGCCGATACGGGGATTCGTTCATCAGCGGTGTGGTGATGCTGGTGCTGGCCCTCGCCGCCGCAGGAATCGGGTTGTGGATCGGCACGTCGATCTGAATCCGAGTTCGCCGGGGGAGCGCCCCGGTCCGTTGCTCCGGTTCACGTCCGTGCGGCCTCGCTGTGGGGACCGGGAAAATCCAGTCGGTGCTCGGCCTCGATGATCCGGACGGTGCCGGACTTGCTGCGCATCACGATCGATTGAGTGCCCGCGCGGTTTCCGCCGAAGTACCGCACTCCACGCAACAGCGGCCCGTCGGTGACTCCCGTGGCGGCGAAGAACACGTTCGCGCCGCCGACCAGGTCCGTCGTGTGGAGGACCCGATCGGTATCGTGCCCCGCGGCCCGAACCTGCCCGCGTTCGCCGGCGTCCCGGGGAGTCAGTTGCGCTTGAATCGTTCCTCCCAGGCACCGCACCGCCGCTGCCGCGAGGATGCCTTCCGGTGTGCCGCCTATGCCCATCGCCATATCGATACCGGAGGTCGGACGCGCAGCGGCAATGGCCGCGGCGACGTCCCCGTCCGGCAGCAACCGCACCCGCGCGCCGGCCCGGCGGATCCGGTCGACCAGTTCGGTGTGACGCGGCCGGTCGAGCACGGCCACGGTCAGGTCCGCGACCGACGTGCCGAGCGCGGCGGCGACGCGCGAGATGTTCTCGGAGACCGGAGCGGTGATGTCCACGGCGTCTGCCGCGTCCGGGCCCACGGCGATCTTGTTCATGTAGAACACCGACGAGGGGTCGAACATGGCCCCGCGCTCGGCTACCGCCACGACGCTCAGCGAATTCGGCGCGCCGGCGGCCATCAGGGTGGTGCCCTCGACCGGGTCGACCGCGAAATCGCACTCCGGTCCCGTGCCGTCGCCGACCAACTCGCCGTTGAACAGCATCGGTGCTTCGTCCTTCTCGCCTTCGCCGATCACGACGACGCCCCTCATGGTCACGGTCGACAACATGACGCGCATCGCGTCGACCGCCGCACCGTCCCCGCCTTCTTTGTCGCCGCGTCCGACCCACCGGCCGGATGCCAGTGCGCCGGCTTCCGTCACACGGACCAGTTCCAAGGCGAGATTGCGGTCCGGGAACAGGGGTCCCGCTTCTCCGGTGGGGCTCATGTCGTGGATGCTCCTCCGAACGCGGTTCGTTGCGCGTGCTGTCGTCAGGGACGCTCGGCAGAGGGAATGTAGTGCGCGATCACCAGGAACACCCACGTGGTGAGAATGTACGGCCACGTGTAGGTGGGAACCCCGAGGTCGTGCATCCACAGGGTGACGACTGCGGTGACGACGGTGCCGATCAGCGCGAGGACCCAGGAGACAACACTCTCCTTCAAGAAGGTCACGGAGAGCGCGATCGCGGTGAGCACACCGGAATACCCGCTCAGACCGTTTCCTGTCTCGGTGAGGCTCTCGCCCAGTGCGAGGGCACACAGCGTGCCGACGACACTACCGAGCAAACCCGCCAGACCGACCTTCCAATTCGCAATGAACAGGCCGATGAGGATGAGGGCACCGGCCCAGACATTGTCGACCAGAACCACTTCCGAGACGTTGGTCAGCAACGACCGGAAGAACGCCACCGTGGTCGAGTCGATGGTCATCGACGACGATTCGACCCACCAGCGTTCGAAACCGAAATGGATGATCGTCGCCACGATGCAGAACGGTGCCGTCGTCGACGGGAGTCCGTAGATCTTCAGCGGTGTCCGCATGAACAGTGCATTGACCAGCCACGTGACCGGTGCGGCAAGCGCCCCGCCGACGAGTGCGATGGGGTACGAGAACCACTGGCTGCCGAGGGTGGCAAAGGTCGCAGCGCCGACCAGGGCCCCGGAGAAACCTTGCATACCGAAGATCAGGTCGGACGCTTTCGTACGGATGACCCACCCGGTAAAGGTCTGTGCCACACAGCCGATCGCCACCAGCACTGCCATCTGCCAGCTGGCGACGACGAAGGCCACCATGATGAGCAGCGAGGTGTAGATGTTCGCCTGGAAATAGATCTGTGACGGACCGTGGCCGAACCCCACCAGCCAGGAGCGCGGTGAGGCCATGGAATCCTGCGGTGCAGTTCCCGTAGTCATGTCCAGCTCCTTCGCCGTGCATCCGGTATGGATCGGTGACCGTCGAGCGCCCCTACATCTTGCGGATCGCCGGAGCGGCGAACCCCGTGAGTGCTTCGTGAGCCGCTCCCGCCGCCGCGTGAGTGGCGCGGGCCACCGTGACAGGATCGTTGGCGACCAAGCGCATCCAGACACCAGCGTCGTTCGGCAGCGCACTCACACCGAACAAGCCGTCCGGCAGAGTGGCGGCCAGCGCGTCGTGGAGCAGATCCGCGAGCACGGCGACCGGCACCAGCGGAGTGAACACGTACAACATCGCGAGGATGTCGTGGTCGGCCAGGACGCCGAGACTCGGTGCTGCGGCGGAATCGTGATCCTCGCCGGGACACAGCCGGACCCGGTCGAGTGCCACGAGACGACCGCCGGGCCGCCGGACTTCGACGTCGGACGCGTAGACCTCGTACCTGTGGCGCTCGTCGCGGGCGAGCCGTCCGGCATACACGGTCTCCCCGAGAAGGAGCGTGGCCGATTCGTCGAGCGTCACCGAGGTGTGCTGGTAGAAGCGCGATCCGGCGAACGGAACCACGGGTTCGGGCAGGTACTCGGTGTACGCACCGGCCCCCACCGAGACGTTCGTGACGGACGACGCGTAGTCGTAGTCCATCCGATACACCCTGGTTTGCGCCTGCGTCGTCACATGTGCCGAGGTGCCTGTCCCGAATGTGAGATCGGTGCGCAACCGGTCCGCCTGGAGAATGCCGCCGCCCGAGGACATCACGTACGTGTACGGAACATCGGGGCGCAACGGATCGAAGTACAGCGGGCGCATGATCTGCAGCGGTGACTTCTGATAGTGCTGCACGAGTTCGGTGCGGTCCCGGTCCTGGTTGTGCTCGAAACCGAGTTGGAGGATACCGACCTTGCCCGGGCTCCCGACCGGGAGAGGCGAGTCACCGCCCGCATACCGGAGTACTTCGGCCGGCACCCGGACGGGCTCGAAGTAGTCAGGCTGGAGCCGATATCCACCGGGGTGCACCGGGCGGACGGGTAACGGGCTCACGGGTGCCAAGCCCCGGGGCGCGTTCGGATCCGCCCCGGGATCGAGGGCCCTGCCCGTCGAGATGTCGGCCGTCATCAGACGAGTTCGGTCCGTGCGTCGTTCCACAACGACAAGATCTGGTCGAGGAGTACGTCCAAGCCTTCGCCGGTGAGCGAGTTGGTGAGGACGACGGGGGCGCCATCGCGTACCCGGATGGCGTCACTCTCCATCACGCCGAGATCCGTCCGGACATACTGTGCGATATCGATCTTGTTGATCACCAGGATGTCGCTGTCGGTGATGCCCGGACCCCGCTTACGCGGCATCTTCTCACCTTCCGCCGTGTCGAGGACGAACACGAAGACGTCGGCCAGCGAGGGCGAGAACGTGAGAGTGAGATTGTCCCCACCGGATTCGTAGATCAGCGTGTCGATATCCGGGAATCGCTGCAGCAATTCCTCTCCGACGGCGAGATTCATCGTCGGGTCGTCGCGCACGGCCGTGTGCGGGCACGCGCCGGTCTCGACGCCGACCACTCGCTCGGGGTCGAGCACCCCGTCGAGTTCGCGCCGGACGTGCTGTGCGTCCTCCTGGGTGTAAATGTCGTTCGTGATGACACCCGGAGTGCGTCCGGCTGCGATGAGCAGGGGCACGAGCGCTTCGGTCAGTGCCGTCTTCCCCGATCCCACCGGTCCCCCGATACCGATCCTCAATGCATTGTCACCCATAGTTTTTCGTTCCCCTCGGATCTTCACGGGGCCGGCACTTCGGCCGGCCGCTCTTCGGTATGCGCGGTCAACTGGCGAACAGGCGCGCCTCGGCCCGTTCGTGCTGTGCGGACATGATGTCGGCCATCGGTGCGAAGCCTCCGAGATCGTGAACGTCACGTTCGGCGGCATCGTGTGCCACCTGCTCGATGACCGGGCCGACGGCGTGCAGAATCACCTGCGCCTGCCGGTGATCGGTCAGCCGGAGGCGCAGCGCGGCGCCCACGAAACTCACCGCGAATGCGGAGAGGTCGGAGGCCACCGCGATGCGCGTTCCGACGCCGGTCGCCGAGTAGATGAGAGCGGACACCACCGGCTGGCATCCCGGCGTGGCCCGCGCCTTCACTCGCCGTTGGTACTCGTCCAGCGCATCGCTGCCGAGCACCACGTCGGCAAGATCCGCGAGCTGGTGACCGCTGCGTACGGACGCCCGTCGCATCTCGGCATTCAGCTTGGACGCGAACAGGCGGTGATCGATTTCCTCGACGAGGTCCCAGTCACCCGCCCCCGCCGCCCGATGTGCGGCGGCGAGGGCTGTCGCGTCCCCGGGCCCGACCGTGTGGACGAGCAACGAACACAACAGGTCCTGCACCTCACCGGGGTCGACGAGGCGGGCCTGACTGTAACCCTCCAGTCCGTGCGACATGGTGTAGAAGCCGCTCGGGAACGCCGAGTCCGAGAACTGCAGACTCGTCAGCAACTGGCGAATATCGGACGTCACCGTGTCCCCTCAGGCCAGGAAGAACATCTGTGTGAGCGGGAGGGTCTGCGCAGGATCGATCGCCGCCGGTTTTCCGTCGTACGTGACGTCGTAGGTCTCGGGATCGACTTCGACGACCGGGGTGGCGGTGTTGCGCACCATGTGCTGCTTTCCGATGTTGCGGCACCTCTTCACCGGCAGCACCTGACTCTCCAGCCCCAGCTTTTCGGGCACACCGTTCGCGATCGCCGCCTTCGACATGAACGTGGCTCTCGTGGACTGCAATGCCTTGCCCTGCGCACCGAACATCGGGCGGTAGTACACCGGCTGCGGCGTGGGCAGCGACGCGTTCGGTTCACCCATCAGACCCCAGTTGATCAGGCCGCCTTTGACGATCACCTTGGGCTTGGCGGCGAACGACGTCGTCGGCCACAGCACGATGTCGGCCATCTTCCCTTCTTCGAGCGACCCGATGTAGTCCGAGACGCCCTGGGTGATCGCGGGGTTGATGGTGATTTTCGCCAGGTAGCGCAGCACGCGGAAGTTGTCGTTGTCCGGTGAGTCCTCCGGCAGCTTGCCGCGCTTGTCCTTGCAGTGGTGTGCGATCTGGAACGCACGCATGAAGGACTCGCCGATACGGCCCATGGCCTGTGAATCGGAGGACACCATCGAGATGATGCCTTCGTCGTGGAACACCGTTTCGGCGGAGATCGTCTCGGCACGCACGCGAGAGTCCGCAAATGCGACGTCTTCCGGGATGTCGTGCGACAGGTGGTGGCACACCATCACCATGTCGAGCAGTTCATCCACCGAATTGGCCGTGTAGGGGAGCGTCGGGTTGGTGGAGGACGGCAGCACGTTCGGGTGACCCGTGACCTTGATGAGGTCGGGTGCGTGTCCGCCGCCGGCGCCCTCGCTGTGGAACGTGTGGATCGTCCGGCCGTCGATCGCGTCCAGAGTGTTCTCGACGAAGCCCGACTCGTTGAGGGTGTCGGTGTGTACGGAGATCTGGATGTCGTAGCGGTCGGCGACGTCGAGTGCGTTGCTGATCGCGGCCGGTGTGGCGCCGTAGTCCTCGTGCACCTTCAGACCTGCCGCGCCGGCTTCGATCTGCTCACAGAGCGCCTCCGGCAGGGATCCGTTCCCCTTTCCGAGGAAGCCCATGTTGACCGGCATCGCTTCAGCGGATTCGAGCATCCGGTGGAGGTTCCAGACGCCGGGGGTGGTGGTGACACCGTTGGTGCCGTCCGTCGGTCCGGTGCCGCCACCGAACAAGGTGGTGATTCCGTTCGCCAGGGCCGTCACGCCCTGCTGCGGGGAAATGTAGTGCACGTGGGAGTCGAAGCCGCCGGCCGTCGCGATGCAATGTTCGCCGGCGAGGAGTTCGGTACCCGGCCCGACGACGAGTCGGGGATCGACGCCCTTCTGAAGATGCGGGTTGCCGGATTTGCCGACACCGGCGATCTTCCCGTCCCGCACGCCGATATCGCCCTTGAGGACGCCGAGCACCGGATCGAGGATGATGGCGTTCGTGATGACGAGGTCCAGCACTCCCTGGGCATCGGTTCCCTGGGGGTCGGCACCCATTCCGTCGCGTGCCGTCTTGCCGCCGCCGTAGACGATCTCGTCGCCGTAGTTGCCCTCGTTGAAGTCTTTTTCGATCTCGATGACGAGGTTCGTGTCGGCGAGGGTGACTCGGTCACCCGTCGTGGGTCCGAAGAGGTCCGTGTACTGCTTGCGCGAGATGATTGCCATTACTTTGCGCCCTTCTTCTTCTTCGAGGTGCTCGAGCTCTCTCGCGCCTTGGGTGTGCCGTCCTGGTACTCGAGTTCCTTCATGAGCGCCATGGCACGGATCTTTGTGCCCTCGGAGTCCAGACCGCCGTCGACGAGGTTGTTGAAGCCGATGACGTGGCGGTTGCCGGCGTACGCGACGAGGGTCACTTCACGGGTGTCGCCGGCCTCGACGCGCACCCCCAGCCCGGAAGGCAGATCCAGGTGCATTCCGTAGGCGAGTTCACGATCGAACAGCAGCGCCTTATTGACCTCGAAGAAATGGAAATGGGACCCGATCTGGATTGCACGATCTCCGGTGTTGCTCACCTGCAGGGTGACGCTGCGCCGCCCCGCGTTGATCTCGATGTCGGCTTCGCTGTGGTCGTATGTGGGCTTGGCTACCATGATGATTCCTTCCTCGCGGAGCGGTTGCGTGTTGCAGCGCGCCGTCGGGTCGATCTGCCGGTCAGTGTGAAGACGCGGTAGCGGGGTGTCGGTGGCTGTGTTCGGTGCCGGGATCGTCGCCGGGACGGCTCCGATCTGCGTGCTCGTGTCCGTGTCCGTGTCCGTGGCCGTGCGCGCTGTCCGGCGAGTCGTCGAAAGCGTGCGAATGGGCGTAGCCGTGGCCGTGGTCCGCCATCAGGCCGGACTCGACTCCGGTACGGCCGTGGGCGAGTTCGTGCACTGCGTCGCGGATGCGCGCATCGATGATGCGGATCGCTGCCTGTTCGCTCATCAACGGTCCGTAGAACTCACAGCCGGTAAACCTGCTGTCGTCCAAAGGAACAGGGGACTCCCGGCGAAAGCCTGCCGGAACGACTACGGCGTGCGGGTTGCCGAGCCGTCGCAGCCGTTGCAGAACGTCGACAAGATCGTCGTCGGTGTGTGTCGTGGCAACCTCCACTACGTTGCCTGCTCCGTGGGTGCGCACGAGGTGCGCGACGCGGTGCAGTTCCGCCTCGTCGAAAGGGTCGGAGGAAGGGGCCTGGATCACCATCGCGGCGTCGGACGAGCGGCTCCGAATACCCGTGGCCGCCAGGCGCAGCCACGAGATCAGATGGTCGGGGCTGCCGAACGGCGCCGCCAGCGCGAGACGTTCCGGCGCGCTCGCTGCCAGCCACCGCACCGTCTTGGCGGTGTCGGCCACCAAGGTCGGATTACGCCCCATCGTCATGGGAACGACCACGATCGGGCCGTCTCCGGACGCCAGATGGCGGGTGAGCAGATTGTGGAGCGGCCGGCCGATCGGGGTGACGAACCACCGGTTGCGAGCCTGTTCGAGGTATCGCACGTCCGCGCCCTCGGCGCTTTCGTGGCCCGCGACCAGAATCGTGGTGGTGTCTTTCCCGGCGGGTTCGGCCACGTCAGTTCCCGATCGGGTCGTGGCAGGAGACCAGCTTGCTCCCATCGACGAACGTCGCTTCGACCTGCAAGAGCGGCAGGCGTTCCCGCACGCCCCCCATGCAGTCCTTCTCCGCGACGATCGTTCTTCCCAGTTCCATGACTTCCGCAACCGAGCGTCCGTCGCGAGCGCCTTCCAGGATCGCCTCGCTGATGAGCGCGGTCGCCTCGCTGGCGTTGAGCTTCGTGCCACGTTCGCGTCGGCGGCGTGCAAGTTCTGCAACCTGGTACACGTAAAGCTTTTCGATTTCTCGTGGAGTCAAATCCATTTTCTGCTCCCGCAATGCCGTAGGTTCCGATTCGATGAGCATCTCCCGGCGACGAGCCGGAGCTCGCTGTCTCGGACGATACGCCAGAGCCGCAATGAAGTTCGGCCTTTGGTTTTTTCATCGGACGCGGGCAGCGCCGACGCCGAGACCGATAAGCGCGGCAACACCCGGCGAACCTCCAGATATAGGAACAGCGGTCGTTGTCGTCGTCCGTGAATTGAATATCTATTCATATGTGCAGTCGTTCAGCCTGCATACGTGGCGCCCGACGCTGTAGTGACGTGCGTCTGCTGCTCCGACCCTCCACCGGGGAACGAAAGGCTTCGTGTGCCGGATCCGTGGAAGACTGCATTTCGGCCGATCCGAAGAATGGTCGACTCGGTGGTGCGAATCGGCTGCACAATTTCCGGACGGAACAAAAGCCCGAAACGGACGGATCGCAATTCTTTGTCGTGCGTTCAGTTTCGGAGTCGAGCGAGAGTCGGTGAATTGCGCGTGGACCGCCGGCGGTCGGGTCGCCGTATCGGGTAACGGCAAGCCCGGACATATTTCACGAGGTCCAGAATTGCGGCCAACCGGATTTCCGTACCAGCGTCGTGGTTCTTCGACGGCGGACACATCATCGCCGAATCCGGTCGTGACATCGATAAGGCGTGCGGCGCACAGTCGCCGCACGCCCCTCGACCGCTCGGGTGTGCTATCCGCTCTCGACCGGCACGACGGTCATTTCGACGAGGTCGTCGCCCAACGCCGACAGGGCGCTTCGCACGCTGGTCAGCGACTCCGCAGGGGTCAGGATTTCCGCGCGGACCCGTGGGGTGACATCCATGGTTCGTTTCTGTCCTCGGACCATCTGGTCGACCGACGAAGCCGTCGTGACGAATACCTCGGACAACATCGCGCGGCGGGCACCTGCGGCGAGCACTTCCCGTTCCACGCCCGCGGCCCCGCCCGAGTCGAGAACGGCGGTGACCAGGTACAGCGTGTTTCCGGGCTCCAACGGTTTCGCAGCCCCGGAAACTGTTGCCCCGTCGGCCGTGGGATCGGGGGGAGTGGGACCCTCGTGGTACGCGCTCATCCCTTGCTGGCTGAGGTCGAGGTGTTCTTCTTCCTCGGCACTGACGCGCAGTCCGATCGTCTTGTCGATCGCGAAGGCGATCACCAGCGTGAGCACCAACGCGTAGGCGATCACCGAGGCCAGTGCGACGACTTGATATCCGAGCAGCGTCAATCCGCCACCGTGGAACAGACCGTCTCGGCCGATCGCGTTGATGGCTTCTTCCCCGAAGAGCCCGACGCACAGGGTGCCGAACACGCCGCCGATGAAGTGGACCGCCAGCACGTCGAGCGCATCGTCCACGCGCAGAAGCCGTTTCAGGCCGAGGGCCAGGTAGCAGACAACTCCGGCGAGGGCGCCGATGACTACCGCGGCCCAGCTGCTGACATAACCTGCGGCGGGGGTGATGGTCGCCAATCCGGCGACCGCGCCGGTCACGGCTCCGAGCACGGTCGAATGGCCTTCCCGGTACCGCTCGAACACCAGCCAGACAAGCATCGCAGTGGCACCCGCCAGCTGGGTGTTGACCAACGCCTGCGCGGCAACTCCGTTGGCCTGCAGTCCGTCACCGGCGTTGAAACCGAACCAGCCGAACCAGAGTATTCCCGCTCCCACGATCACCAACGGGACCGAGTGCGGCAGTGGTGCCCGGTTGGGCCGCACCTTGCGCCGCCCGAGGACGATCAACAGACCGAGTGCGGCAGCCCCCGCCGACGCGTGGACAACCATTCCACCTGCCCAGTCCTGCGCTCCCATCTTGGTCAACCATCCCGTGGGGGCCCACAACCAGTGCGCGACGGGTGCGTACACGATCACCGACCAGATGGCGATGAACACTGCCCACCCGAAGGCCTTGAGGCGATTGGCCACTGCGCCGGTGGCCAGCGCCGGGGTGATGATCGCGAACATCAACTGATACGCGAAGAACGCCAGCGTCGGGATCGCCACGGTTTCGGTCACCACGTGGAGGTCCGGCTTGGGGGCGTCGTCGATGTTGGTGAGTGCGACGAATCCGAGATCGGCGACGATCCCGTTACCTCGGTCGTTACCGAACGCGATGCTGTACCCGAAGGCGAACCAGGTGAGCGAGATGATGCCGAGCCCGATCAGATTCTGCTGCAACATCACGAGGGTGTTGCGCTTGCTCACCATGCCGGCATAGAAGAACGCCAGGCCCGGTGTCATGAACAGCACAAGGGCTGCGCACACCAGCACCCACGCGGTGTCACCGGTGTTGATCACGTCTTGGGACAAGGTCGTAGAGGTCATCGACGGGCCTGCGCTTTCGGGCGAGGTGTGTGATCAATCGCGAACGGCTCTGCTGAACAAGGCATTTCGGACTTCTGTCGACCTGGAGATGGTGCCTGCGGGCTTCGCCCTGCATGGTGTCGAGCGGTATGCATCGAGCGACCTCCGATCCTTGCACCGGTCAGTCACGCTTTTCTCGGCACGCCGGCGCACTGTCGCCGGAAGGACGAGACTTGCAGTCCGACGCGAGCATATACACCGTGTTTGTGTCACGCGGGTCAATCGCGTCAACTCGAACGGGCCGCTCATGAACAGGTTCTCGCGGTACACCTCGCGATCGCCCGGATAGTCCGTTCTTCGCCGTCGATCCCGTTATCCCGTACCCGTACGGTCGTGTAGCCCTAGACTTGCGCCGTGGACGCTGTCCAGTGGCTCGGGATCATCATCCTTGGGTTGACGCTGCTGGATGTATTCCTCACCGCCCTCAATTACGACGACGCAGGCTTTCTCACGCGCGCTGTGACGTCGTGGGTCTGGCGTGTCATCAGACGAGTGACGCGAAAGATGTCACGCGGACGGCGACCCGCCGTACTCCGTCAGGTCACGGGCATTCAGCTCATCGTCACGGTGGGCATGTGGGTGGGCGGCACGATCCTGGGATACGCCTTCATCTACGTCGGCATGATGAGGGAGCAAGACTTCCTGTACAACGGCGGCACCGACGATGCCTTCGGCGCAATTTATTTCAGTACAGCCCAGCTCTCCACGGTGGGCACGTCCCAAGTCGTTCCCGACACCGATGTATCCCGGATCATCTCGGTCCTGGAGACTCTCACCGGTGTCGTGCTCGTCTTCCTGATTCTCACGTTTCTTCTCGGGGTCTACGGAGTGATCAGCGCCCTGCGCGGTCTGTCCGCGCAGTTCTACAATCCCGGAAACAGCGTCGGCGACCCGGTCGCGAGCCTGAAGCCGTACTTCCCGGGCGGCGAATCGCGCGACCTCGACTCCAAACTCTCGTCCATCGCCGACAGTTTCAGCAGCTACACCGACGGTGTCCGGCTGCACCACTCCGCCTACTACTTCCAGAGCGGCCGCGACACGTTCTCGCTGCCGTATTCGATCCGGATGCTGAGCGGGGTCGTCGGGGCACTTCGGTGGGGGTTGCCCAGATCCCACCCGGTGACTGTCGAGCCGATGCTGCTTCCGCTCACCGACCAGTTCCTGAAGTTCGCGGACTACATGCATCCTCTGCTCGGGTGGACGAGCACCGATGTTCCCGAGACGAGGTCGCGTGGGGAGTTCCGCCGGCTGATCGGGGAGGACATCGAGCTGCACCGGACGGACGGACATCGCTCGGCGCCTCCTGTCGAGAGCGAGGATCCGTGGGTTGCCCGGTTCGCCCGGGTGAATCGGAAGATGGGCGAACTCGTTCACCTCGAACCACTCACCGATCTCGACGAGGCCTACGAACGGTACGTCGAGTGGCTGCCGTTTGCGTACCGGGCGCAACAGTTCACCGATGCGGTCGGCCGGGACCTCGATTATCAGCCGGTGTACGCGCCCGGCTGGGCGGATGTTCCGGAAACCACTGCTCCGGGAACCCGGAAGCCCGCCACCGGCGGCGTACGAGCCTTCTTCGCCAACCGGTTCACGCTCATCGATCCCGGCTACATCCGGCTATTCGGGTCCTTGCGCGTGCTCATCGCGGCGGTGGTCTCGGTGGCGGTGGTGGCGATCGGCCTCGAACTCGCAGGGAAAGCCCCGATGCCCACGGCCATCTTCGGCGGAATGATCGCGATGTTCGCGGGCGGGGTTGCGGCGCAAAGCGGTGCGCGCCCGGGACTCGCCAAGTTCGGCGGGATGCTGACGCTCGTCCCCGTGGTCGTCGCGGTCGGTTTGATCACCCTGGTTCCACGCGAACGGTTGCCGTCGGTGCTCGCCGTCGCCGCCCTCGCCTTCGTGGGTGTGTTGCTGTCCCGGTTCGGACCACAAGGGGCCGGGCTCGGCCGCGTGTTGTTCATGACGTTCTACTTCAGCCTGCTGCTTCGGCTGAGCCCCGACGATTTCTGGCTGTACGCACTGACGGGGCTGGTGAGCGTCACCGCGTCGGTACTCGTTCAGTTCATTCCGCTCGGTCACGGACACGTCGGGCTCGTACGGAGCGGCGTCCGGGCGTTCGAGAACAGTGTTGCGCACAGCATCGATCCCCTCGTCGATACGGTGTCGGCAGCCCGGTGGGATCCGGATCTGCGCAAACGTATGCACAGCGGACTCGACCAACTCCACCACACCGCGTCCTTTCTGGGAGGTCAGCTCACCAAACAGGACCCGGCCCTGCACTTCTCCGCAGAGCAGCAGAACAACCTGCGAATACGTCTCTTCGATGTCGAGCTCGCAACGGTCAATCTGTCTGCGGCGGCTCGGGATGCGACCGGGTCGGGCATGCCCATCCCGGTCCGGGCTCGGCTCGCCGGCGAACTCGAACAGCTCCAGCTCCACATTCGTAGTTATCCGGACCTTCCGGCGTGGATGGGCGATTCCGGAGACGAGAACGACGCGATCCGTCCACCCGACGACGTGCCCGATCCCATCGACTGGCCTCTGCCGGCGCAGCGGTTGCATCATGCCGTGCGCGAACTCCGGTTTGCTGTGGACGCGTTGCATACCGCCCGCCCCGAAGACCTCATCGGCAGCCCCGGCGACACCGATGGTGCAGGCTCGACTTCCGCGGTCGGAGCGGGATCCGCTGCGGGTGAGCAGGAATCGTCCTCCGCTCCGAGCGGAGGACGCGCGCCGGCCGGCACGAACGCCGGGCCGATCCGACGCGCGGTGCAGGCCGCACTCGCGACCGGGCTGGCCCTCTGGATCGGAGGGTCCGTATCGGAGACCTACCAGTATTGGGCCGCGCTGCCGGCGTTCTTCGTACTGGGTGAGACGGACGGGGAGACGTTTCTCAAGGGGATGCAGCGCATCGTCGGAACCGTGGCCGGAGCCGCGATCGGGTTCGGCTTCGCGATCGTGGTCGGGACCGACACTCCCGTGGTCCTCCCGCTGCTGGCCCTGTGCATCTTGGCGTCGACGTACTTCCGTCCTGTGTCGTCCGTCCTGTCGGCGCTCTGGATCACGGCGTTCGTCGCGTTGCTCTACGACCTGCTGGGAAGACTGGATACCGAAACCATCGAACTGCGTGTCGTGGAGACGGTGATCGGAGCGGGGCTCGCGCTGGTGGTCGCCGCGGTCGTTCTGCCCACCCGTACCCGCACCCGCTTGTCGTCGGACACGTCTCAGTTGGTGCGGACCGTCCAGGACGTCACCGGCATCTGTCTCGCACACCTGCGGTCCGGATCCACGGGGACCCTGGACAGGCAGGAACTCGCACGCCGGGAACTCGCGCTGACCACGCTGGTCCAGAAGGTCGAGGCCACCGCCGTCCCGCTGCGCCGTTCTTCCGGGGCGCTCGATGTCCGGGGGATCGAAGGGCGGCTCACCGCACTGTGGGCTCTGTTGTTCTACACGCGGCATCTGGTGTCCGCCACCGAGCGTCTCTCGGCCGACGAGAACGTCCTGACCGACTCGCAGTGGGGCGCGATCCAGGATATCGGTGAGGACAACTTCGAGGCCCTGCTGACAGCGTTGGCGGGGGAGACGCCCTCCGCGGTGCAGGAGGACATGCAGGCCACCGACGAGTACGACATCCCGCACGACAGCACGTTGTCCCGTGTGCTCCAGTCTCTCGAACGAATCGATCAGACCGTGACCTTCATGGTCGAAGAGGTGTTGCCGAGTGAAGGGCGACTGTCGCGGTTCACGTCGTCGTTCCGCCGGGTCTGAACCCGAATCTCGGGAGACTGTCCGAATACACTGCCGGGCAGTCGTTTCTGTTTCGTCTCGATCCGCGGCGACGCCGCCGGGCGGAGCGTCCGTGCTGGTGACCGGCACGTGCGACGCGCTCGTCTAGACTCGATCGATGTGGCCCACCCGATGATTGCCCCCTCGATTCTGTCCGCCGATTTCGCTCGTCTCGCCGACGAGGCGCAGGCCGTCGCCGGTGCCGACTGGCTCCACGTCGATGTGATGGACGCCCATTTCGTGCCGAACCTGACTCTCGGTCTGCCCATCGTGCAGTCGCTGCTGAAGGCGACGGACATCCCGCTCGACTGCCATCTGATGATCGAGAACCCGGGCCGGTGGGCCCCGCCCTATGCCGAAGCGGGCGCACACAACGTGACGTTCCACGCCGAGGCGACGGACGATCCGGTGGCCGTGGCCCGCGATATCCGCGCCGCAGGCGGTAAGGCCGGACTGTCCGTCAAACCGGGCACCCCCATCGAGCCCTACCTGGAGATCCTCCGCGAGTTCGACACGCTGCTCGTCATGAGCGTCGAACCCGGTTTCGGCGGCCAGGCGTTCATTCCCGACGTACTCGACAAGGCGCGCGCGGTGCGGAGACTGGTGGACTCCGGCGAACTGCGCCTCCTGGTGGAGATCGACGGCGGAATCAACGCGGACACCATCGAAGCGGCGGCGGAGGCCGGCGTGGACTGCTTCGTGGCCGGTTCCGCCGTCTACGGTGCCGAGGATCCGGCCGAGGCGGTGCGCAAGCTGCGCGCACAGGCGGCGGCCGCCTCGCCGCACCTGACGCTCGCGACGTGACGCCCCCCGAAGTCACCGAGGCATTCCAGTTCGCGCTGGATGCGTCGGAGGCCGTGCGGGGAACCACCAGCCCGAACCCGCCGGTCGGCGCCGTGATCCTCGACGCGAACGGGCAGGTCGCCGGGGTAGGTGCCACAGCACCTCCGGGTGGTCCGCACGCGGAAGTGCGGGCCCTGGCTGCGGCCGGCGACCGGGCACGCGGCGGCACCGCCGTGGTCACCCTCGAGCCGTGCAACCACACCGGACGCACCGGCCCCTGCGCCCGCGCGCTCATCGACGCCGGAATCGTGACGGTGTACTACTCCGTCCCGGACCCCGGTCCGGTGGCAGGGGGAGGAGCAGAGACCCTGCGTGCCGCGGGGATCACGGTGCATCCGGGACTCGGGGCCGACGCCGTCATCCACGGCCCGTTGCGGGCCTGGCTTCACCGGGCACGCACCGGCCGGCCCCATGTCACGTGGAAGTACGCGGCGACGCTCGACGGCCGGAGCGCCGCGCAGGACGGAACCAGCCAGTGGATTTCCGGACCGGAAGCGCGTGCCAGGGTGCACGACGAGCGCAGTCGGCTCGACGCGATCGTCGTCGGCACCGGGACGGTTCTGGCCGACGATCCGTGGCTGACCGCCCGGCTGCCCGACGGAGATCTCGCACCGCACCAACCGCTGCGCGTGGTCGTGGGGATGCGGGAGATCCCGACCTCGGCACGTGTGCTCGACGACGCGGCGCCGACGCTCGTGCTGCGTACCCGCGACATCGGGGACGTCCTCGACGCCCTCGCCGACCACCCGGACGTGCTGCTCGAGGGCGGGCCGCGACTTGCCGGGGCGTTCCTCGCCGCGCGCAGTGTCGACCGGATACAGGCCTACCTCGCGCCGATGTTCCTGGGTGCGGGAACGCCCGCTGTGCAGGACGCCGGCGTACACAGCATCACCGAGGCGCTACGGTTTCGTCGGGAGCGCATCGACACCGTCGGCGCGGACGTGTTGTTGACCCTGGTCCCGGAACGGGATCTGTGAGACCGGTCCCGGAACGGGATCTGTGAACCGAACCCGGCCTCGGCCGGGAGTGAAGGAGCCCGAACGTGTTCACCGGCATCGTCGAGGAACTGGGTGAGATCGTGGCGCGAGAGGATCTCGCGGACGCAGCGCGCTTCACCGTGCTCGGCCCGGTGGTGACCTCCGACGCGAAACACGGCGACTCGATCGCCGTCAACGGCGTGTGCCTGACGGTGGTGGACGTGCAGGCCGGCGACTCCTTCACGGCGGATGTGATGCAGGAGACACTGAACCGGTCTTCGCTGGCGCGGCTCGCCGCGGGAAGCCGGGTCAACCTCGAGCGTGCTGCCGCGCTGAACAGCCGGCTGGGCGGGCACCTCGTGCAGGGACACGTCGACGGCACCGGCACCGTGATCTCCCGGGCGCCGTCCGAGAACTGGACGGTGGTGCGAATTTCGCTGCCGGACAGCATCTCTCGATACGTGGTCGAAAAGGGATCGATCACCGTGGACGGAGTGTCCCTCACCGTCTCCGCGCTCGGTGGCGATCCGGGTGACGAGTGGTTCGAGATCTCGCTGATCCCCACCACCTTGTCGCTGACCACTCTCGGTTCAGCCGAGCCCGGCACGCTGGTCAACCTCGAGGTCGATGTGATCGCCAAGTACGTGGAGCGACTGCAGAACGCCCGTTAGGTAGTCGTAGGGTGGACACGACAAGTGGACGCGAAGCACGAGTCGTCCGGATACGAGATTTGGAGCCCAGGCAAGTGACGAGGTTCGACACCATCGAGCGCGCGGTCGCCGATATCGCCGCCGGTAAAGCGGTAGTCGTGGTCGACGACGAAGACCGTGAAAACGAGGGTGACCTCATCTTTGCGGCGGAGAAAGCCACACCCGAACTCGTCGCCTTCATGGTGCGATACACCTCCGGGTACCTGTGCGTCCCGCTCGACGGCGACGACTGCGACCGGCTCGGGCTGCCTCCGATGTACTCGACCAACCAGGACAAGCACGGCACCGCCTACACGGTCACCGTCGATGCGAAGGAAGGCATCGGCACCGGCATCTCCGCGTCCGACCGTGCGGCGACCATGCGCCTGCTCGCCGATGCAGACTCGCGCGCCGACGACTTCACCCGGCCCGGCCACGTCGTGCCGCTGCGTGCCAAGGAGGGCGGTGTCCTGCGCCGCCCCGGGCATACCGAAGCCGCCGTCGATCTCGCCCGCATGGCCGATCTCCGTCCCGCCGGTGTCATCTGCGAGATCGTCTCGCAGAAGGACGAGGGCGAAATGGCCCGCACCGACGAACTGCGTGTCTTCGCGGACGAGCACGAACTCGCACTGATCTCGATCGCCGACCTCATCGCGTGGCGCCGCAGGCACGAGAAGCACGTCGTGCGGGTCGCAGAGGCGAGAATCCCCACCCGGCACGGGAGCTTCACGGCCGTCGGATACCAGAGCATCTACGACGAGGTCGAGCACGTCGCGCTGGTGATGGGAGATATCGCCGGACCGGACGGCGACGGGGCAGACGTCCTGGTGCGGGTGCACTCCGAGTGCCTCACCGGCGACGTCTTCGGTTCACTGCGGTGCGACTGCGGACCGCAGCTCGATGCGGCTCTCGAGATGGTCGCGCAGGAAGGCCGGGGCGTCGTGCTCTACATGCGCGGACACGAGGGCCGTGGAATCGGCCTGATGCACAAGCTCCAGGCCTACCAGCTTCAGGACGCCGGCTCGGACACCGTCGACGCGAACCTCCAGCTCGGCTTGCCCGCCGACGCCCGCGACTACGGCATCGGCGCGCAGATCCTCGTCGACCTGGGTATCTCCTCGATGCGCCTGCTGACCAACAACCCGGCCAAGCGCGTCGGCCTCGACGGCTACGGTCTGCAGATCACCGATCGGGTCCCGATGCCGCTGCGCGCCAACCGCGAGAACCTCACCTACCTGCGGACCAAGCGCGACCGCATGGGCCACGACCTCGTCGGACTCGACGAGTTCGAAGCCGGGGACGCCTGATGAGCGGGGAAGGTCTGCCCGACCTGCAACTCGGTGACGCCGCGGACCTCCGCCTCGCCGTCGTCGCAGGCAGCTGGCACGCCGAGATCTCCGGTGCCCTGATCGCCGGCGCCCTGCGCGTCGCCGATCGCGCCGGCATCACCGACGTCACGGTCGAGCGGGTCGCGGGGGCTGTAGAACTTCCCGTCGTCGCACAGCAACTGGCACGAACCCACGATGCCGTGGTCGCACTGGGCGTGGTCATCCGCGGCGGAACTCCGCATTTCGAGTACGTGTGCGACGCGGTCACCTACGGACTGACGCGGGTTGCTCTCGACGAGAGCACACCCGTGGGCAACGGGGTGCTCACCACCGACACCGAGGAGCAGGCGCGTGACCGCGCGGGACTGCCCGGCTCGGCCGAGGACAAGGGCGAGCAGGCATGCGCGGCCGCACTCGACACCGCCGTGACGTTGCGCCGGCTGCGGGAGGCCCGGACATGACCTCTGCCGACACCCGATGGGAACTCGAGGTCCGACCGGCGAAGATGCGCCTGTGGGTGATCCTCGGTGCCGTCTTCGTCCTCGCCGTACATATCGGCGCCGCGCTGGTCCTGCGCGGCGGCGGCGATTCGGGCGTGCATCTGCGACTGGCGGACCAGATCGCCATTCTCACGATCGGGATCGCGTTGTCGGGCGCCCTGCTGCTGTTCACCCGGCCCCGGTTCCGTGCCGGCGCGGACGGCGTCGCGGTGCGCAACGTCGTGGCCGAGAGACACGTCCCGTGGGACGAGGTTCGCGGTCTGTCGTTCCCCGAGGGCGCGCCGTGGGCGCGTCTCGAACTGCCGTACGACGAATACGTGCCCGTGGTCGCGGTGCAGGCGAGGGACGGCGGAAGTGCGGTCGACGCCCTGGACCGGTTCCGGGAACTCGAAGCCCGGTACAGCCGGGGTGTCGTCGGCGACGACTAACCTGGACTCGTGCCCGACCCCTCCACATACCGCCCGGCTCCCGGCACCATTCCGACGGAACCGGGGGTCTACAAGTTCCGAGACCCGCACGGCCGGGTCGTCTACGTCGGTAAGGCGAAGAACCTCCGCTCGCGTCTGAACTCGTATTTCGCCGACGTCGCATCGCTGCATCCGCGTACCCGGCAGATGGTCACCACCGCCGGCAGCGTCGAGTGGACCGTGGTGCGCACCGAGGTCGAGGCGTTGCAACTCGAGTACAACTGGATCAAGGAATTCGATCCTCGGTTCAACGTCCGCTATCGCGACGACAAGACGTACCCCATGCTGGCGGTGACCCTCAACGAGGAATACCCCCGCCTCTTCGTGTACCGAGGACCGCGCCGCAAGGGCGTCCGGTATTTCGGGCCCTATTCCCACGCGTGGGCGATCCGCGAAACCCTCGACCTGCTGCTCCGCGTCTTTCCCGCCCGCACCTGTTCCGCCGGGGTGTTCAAACGACACACCCAGATCGGCCGTCCCTGCCTGCTCGGCTACATCGACAAGTGCTCGGCCCCGTGTGTCGGCAGGGTCGACGCCGACGAACACCGCCGCATCGTCGAAGCGTTCTGCGACTTCCTCGCCGGCCGTACCGACAAGATGGTCCGCGAAGTCGAACTGAAGATGCAGGCGGCCGCCGACGAACTCGACTTCGAGACCGCAGCCAGGCTCCGCGACGATCTCGGAGCGCTTCGCAAGGCGCTCGAGAAGCAGGCGGTCGTGCTCGGTGACGGGACCGACGCCGACATCGTCGCGTTCGCCGACGACGACCTCGAGGTCGCCGTGCAGGTGTTCCATGTGCGCGGCGGACGGGTCCGAGGCCAACGTGGCTGGGTCGTCGAGAAATCCGGCGACGTGCTCGACCGCCCCGACGACAGGAACACCCCCGGCGAAGCGACCGAGCACGTCGGCGACGTGGAAGAGGTCTCCTTGCTCGTCGAACAGTTCCTCACGCAGTTCTACGGCGAGGAAGCCGCACTCGTATCCGGTGCGCCGGCCGACGAGGAGACACACGAAGGCGGTGCGGTGCCGCGGGAGGTCCTGGTGCCCGCACTGCCCCCGGAACCGGAGGAGATGACTCGCTGGCTCGGCGGTCTGCGCGGCGGCCCGGTGCGCCTGCGGGTGCCGCAGCGCGGCGACAAGAAGGCCCTTGCCGACACGGTGCAGCGCAATGCGAAGGAGGCGCTGGCGCAGCACAAGCTGCGACGCGCCGGTGATTTCACCGCGCGCTCGGCGGCATTGCAGGGAATCCAGGAAGCACTCGACCTCGATTCGGCGCCGCTCCGCATCGAGTGCGTCGACATCAGCCACGTGCAGGGCACCGATGTGGTCGCGTCGCTGGTGGTGTTCGAAGACGGACTGCCCCGCAAGTCCGACTACCGGCACTACGGCATCAAGCATGCCGCCGGCGACGGGCACTCCGACGACGTCGCGTCCATCGCGGAGGTCACGCGCCGCCGGTTCCTGCGTCACCAACGCGACACGACACCGGCCGATGCCGGCAACGGCGGCGATTTCGCGCCCGAAGCCGCGCTGGATCCCGCGACCGGCCGCCCCCGCCGATTCGCCTATCCGCCGAACCTCTACGTCGTCGACGGCGGTGCCCCGCAGGTGGCGGCGGCCGCAGAGGTCCTCGACGAACTGGGGATCACCGACGTCGCCGTGATCGGCCTCGCCAAGCGACTCGAGGAGGTGTGGGTACCGGGGGAGGAAGACCCGGTGATCCTGCCGCGCACCAGCGAGTCGCTCTACCTGCTGCAGCGCATCCGCGACGAAGCGCACCGCTTCGCGATCACCTTCCACCGCAGCAAGCGTTCCCGCCGTATGACCGCCTCGGCGCTCGACGGGGTCAAAGGCCTCGGGGAGACCCGTCGCAAGGCGCTCGTCACCCACTTCGGCTCGGTCGCGCGGTTGCGCGAGGCGGACGTCGAGGAGATCACCGCTGTGCCGGGTATCGGCAAGACCACCGCACAGGCGGTTCTCGATGCGCTGCAGGCCGAGCGCACCCCGCCGGGTTCCAGCAAGGACGCCGACCCGGGTGCGCCGGTCCCGTCCGTGGGCGATGATGACCCGGTCGGCGTGTCGGCGTCGCGAGCGGAGGCTGAACAGTGACGGAAGTGGATCGTAGGTCCCGGGAGCGGGACGAGCACGGGACGAGTCCGGCAGGGGAGAAGGAAGCGCGTGCAGAGGTGATCCTCGTGACCGGACTGTCCGGTGCGGGACTGAGCACCGCTGCGACCGCGCTCGAGGACCTCGGCTGGTACGTCGCCGACAATCTGCCGCCCCAGCTCGTGATCTCGATGGTCGATCTCGCGGTGCACGCCGAGCCTCCCCTCGAACGGCTCGCGGTGGTCATGGACGTGCGCAGTCGCTTGTTCACGGGCGATCTCGGGCGGGTTGTGACCGATCTCGCCGCGAGGCCGGTGAGCACCCGCGTGCTGTTCCTCGACGCCACCGATGCCGTCCTGATCCGCCGGTTCGAGCAGGTCCGGCGCAGTCATCCGCTGCAGGAGGACACCGCCGACCGGACCCTCTCCGACGGCATCGCCGCCGAACGGGCTCAGCTCGCTCCGGTGAAGGGCGCCGCCGATCTCGTCATCGACACCTCCACGCTGTCCGGGCCCGAACTGCGCCGCAAGATCGAAGCGGCATTCGGCGACGCGGCGTCCGACACGATCAGGGTCACGGTGGAGTCGTTCGGCTTCAAGTACGGACTCCCCATGGATTCGGATCTCGTGTGCGACGTGCGGTTCCTCCCGAATCCCCATTGGATCGCGGAACTCCGCCCGTATACCGGGCAGGACCCCTCGGTCCGCGATTATGTACTGTCCCGCGACGGTGCCGAAGACTACTTGCGCACCTATCACCGGCTCCTGGAATTGACCACGGCCGGTTACCGTCGGGAGGGGAAGCGCTATATGACGATCGCGGTGGGATGCACCGGCGGTAAACACCGAAGCGTGGCGATGGCAGAAGCACTCGCCGCGCGCCTCGAGCGGGAGCCCGGGCTCGCGGTGCACGTCGTGCACCGGGATCTGGGGCGCGAGTGACCGCGCACCCTCCGACTCCACCGCCCGGCGACGCTCGCTCCGGGCCCGCGATCACCGCACTCGGCGGGGGGCACGGACTGTATGCCACGTTGAGCGCGGTCCGGCGGCTCACCGATCGCGTCACCGCCGTGGTGACGGTCGCCGACGACGGCGGATCGTCCGGCCGGCTCCGCGCCGAACTCGGCGTGATCCCGCCCGGAGACCTGCGGATGGCCCTCGCGGCGCTGGCCGCCGACACCCCGGACATTCGTGTGTGGACCGAGGTCGTGCAGCACCGCTTCGGCGGCACCGGCGCCCTCGCGGGACATTCGGTGGGCAACATGATCCTCGCGGGGCTCACCGAGGTGGTGGGCGATCCGGTGGAGGCACTGGACATGCTCGCCAAGGTCCTCGGACTGCGGGGACGGGTGCTTCCGATGTCGCCGATCGCACTCGACATCGAAGCCGACGTCTCGGGCCTCGAAACGGACCCCCGGGTGAGCCGGTGCATCCGCGGGCAGGTCGCGGTCGCGACCACCCCCGGCAAGGTGCGGCGGGTGCGGCTGATCCCCGCCGATCCACCGGCGTGCCCGCTCGCGGTCGACGCCGTGTGCGAAGCGGACATGGTGGTGCTCGGACCGGGTTCGTGGTTTTCGAGCGTGATCCCGCACGTGCTCGTCCCGGAACTCCACGAGGCCCTGACGCACACCTCGGCGACGAAGGTCCTCGTGCTCAACCTCGCTGCCGAGCCGGGGGAGACCGCAGGTTTCTCCGCGGAACGGCACCTGCACGTCCTCGCGCAGCACGCTCCGGACTTCCGGGTCGACCACATCGTCGTCGACGCGGGCTCGGTGACCCCGGGGCGGGAACGGGACCACCTGAGTCGCGCGGCTTCGCACCTGGGCGCGGACGTCTCGTATGCCGACGTGTCCGAAGACGGAACCCAACGACACGACCCCGCCAAGCTGGCGGTCGCACTGGAAACGTATCTGTCACCGATTCGCGGCAGCGCCCGCGCCGGAATCGGCGACCGGAGGGAGATCATCTCGTGGCAATGACAGCGGAGGTCAAGGACGAGCTGAGCAGGCTGTCGGTCACCCGTACCAGCAATCGCAAGGCCGAAGTGTCCTCCCTTCTGCGCTTCGCCGGCGGGCTGCACATCGTCGCCGGCCGCGTGGTCGTCGAAGCCGAGGTCGACCTCGGTTCGATCGCGCGTCGGCTGCGCCGCGAGATCTTCGAGCTCTACGGCTATGCCGCCGACGTCCACGTGCTCGGCGCGGGTGGCCTGCGCAAGAGTTCGCGGTACGTGGTGCGGGTCGGAAAGGACGGCGAGGCCCTCGCGCGCCAGACCGGACTGCTCGACGGCCGCGGACGCCCGGTGCGAGGACTGCCCGCCCAGGTGGTCGGTGGCAGCGTGTCCGACGTAGCCGCGGCATGGCGGGGAGCCTTCCTCGCACACGGCTCGCTTACCGAGCCCGGACGGTCGTCGGCGCTGGAGATCAGCTGCCCCGGACCCGAAGCCGCGCTCGCGCTCGTCGGTGCGGCTCGCCGCCTCGGCGTCACGGCCAAAGCGCGGGAGGTACGCGGCGCCGACCGCGTGGTGATCCGCGACGGTGAAGCCATCGGAGCGCTCCTCACCCAGATGGGAGCCCAGGACACCCGGTTGACCTGGGAGGAGCGCCGGATGCGCCGGGAAGTACGGGCGACCGCGAATCGGCTCGCGAATTTCGACGACGCCAACCTGCGCCGATCCGCGCGCGCGGCAGTCGCGGCTGCGGCCCGCGTCGAGCGGGCTCTCAACATTCTGGGCGACGACGTTCCCGAGCATCTGGCCGCTGCCGGCACGCTCCGGGTCGAGCATCGCCAAGCCTCCCTCGAGGAGCTCGGGCAGCTCGCGGACCCGCCGATGACCAAGGACGCGGTCGCCGGACGCATCCGGCGTCTGTTGTCGATGGCCGACCGCCGAGCGAAGGACCTCGGGATTCCCGATACCGAGTCGGCGGTGACCGCGGAGTTGCTGGACGACGCGTAGAGGCGCACGCTTGTGGGGAGTTCGTCACACAGGGCGGATCTCACACGGTGGCCCCGGCGCATTAGGGTAGGGGTCACAACGGCACAATCATCAGCACAATTATCGAGATCTGGGCAAAGGAGCTCTACTGTGACTGTCCGCGTAGGCGTGAACGGGTTCGGACGTATCGGGCGCAACTTCTTCCGCGCAGTCGAAGCGCAGAAAGCGCTCGGCACCACTGACATCGAGATCGTCGCCGTCAACGACCTGACCGACAACGACACTCTCGCAACGCTCCTGAAGTACGACTCGATCCTGGGTCGCCTCGACAAGGATGTGCGTGTCGAAGGCGACTTCATCATCGTCGGAGAGCAGAAGATCAAGGCGCTCGAAATCAAGGAAGGCCCGGCCGCGCTTCCGTGGGGCGACCTGGGTGTCGACGTCGTCGTCGAGTCCACCGGTATCTTCACCGACGCCGCCAAGGCCAAGGGGCACCTCGACGCAGGTGCCAAGAAGGTCATCATCTCCGCGCCCGCCAAGGGTGAGGACATCACCATCGTGATGGGCGTCAACGACGACAAGTACGACGGCAGCCAGAACATCATCTCCAACGCCTCGTGCACCACCAACTGCCTCGGACCGATCGCCAAGGTCCTCGATGACAGCTTCGGCATCGAGCGCGGTCTCATGACCACGATCCACGCCTACACGCAGGACCAGAACCTCCAGGACGGCCCGCACAAGGATCTGCGTCGCGCCCGCGCCGCAGCCCTGAACGTCGTTCCCACCGGCACGGGTGCCGCCAAGGCCATCGGCCTGGTTCTTCCGCAGCTGCTCGGCAAGCTCGACGGCTACGCGCTGCGCGTGCCGATCCCGACCGGCTCGGTCACCGACCTCACCGCCAACCTCCGCACCAAGGCGTCGATCGAGGAGATCAACGCCGCGATGCAGGCTGCGGCAGAGGGACCGCTCAAGGGCATCCTGAAGTACAACACCGATCCGATCGTCTCCTCGGACATCGTCACCGACCCGCACTCCTCGATCTTCGACGCGCCGCTGACCAAGGTCATCGACGATCAGGTCAAGGTTGTGGCCTGGTACGACAACGAGTGGGGCTACTCGAACCGCGTCGTCGACCTCATCGGCCTCGTCGGCAAGTCGCTCTGAGACCCCGAACCGGACAGGACACCCGAACAGTGGCAGTTCAGACCCTGAAGGATCTGCTCGACGCCGGGGTGGAGGGGCGCGGTGTGCTGGTGCGCTCCGACCTCAACGTCCCCTTGGACGGCGCGACGATCACCGATCCCGGCCGCATCATCGCGTCCGCCCCGACGATCGAAGCACTGGCGGAAGCCGGCGCCAAGGTCGTGGTCGTGGCGCACCTCGGCCGGCCCAAGGGCGAGCCGGATCCGAAGTTCTCGCTCGCGCCCGTCGCGGCGAAGCTCGGTGAGGTGCTCGGCCGCAACGTCCAGCTCGCCGGCGACGTCGTCGGGCAGGACGCTCTGGCTCGCTCCGAGGGCCTGACCGACGGCGACATCCTCCTGCTGGAGAACATCCGCTTCGATCCGCGGGAGACCAGCAAGGACGAGTCGCAGCGTCAGGCGCTCGCCCGCGATCTCGTCGAGCTCGTCGGCGACGACGGTGCTTTCGTCTCCGACGGTTTCGGTGTCGTGCACCGCAAGCAGGCGTCGGTGTACGACGTGGCGAAGCTGCTCCCGCACTACGCCGGTGGCCTCGTCGCTGCCGAGGTGGCAGTGCTCGAGAAGCTCACCACCGACACCGAGCGTCCCTACGCGGTCGTGCTCGGCGGATCGAAGGTCTCCGACAAGCTCGCAGTGATCGAGGCGCTCGCGCCGAAGGTCGACACGCTGGTCATCGGTGGCGGAATGTGCTTCACATTCCTTGCGGCACAGGGCATTTCGGTCGGCAATTCCTTGCTCGAAGAGTCGATGATCGAGACCTGCAAGGGACTGCTGGACCGCTACGCCGATGTCCTGCACATCCCGCAGGATGTCGTGATCGCCGACAGCTTCTCGGCCGACGCCGAAGCGAAGACCGTCCCGGTCACGGAGATTCCGGACGGCTGGATGGGTCTGGACATCGGACCGGAGTCGGTGCAGCGGTTCGCGTCGTTGCTCTCGGCGGCCAAGACCGTGTTCTGGAACGGCCCGATGGGCGTGTTCGAGTTCCCGAAGTTCGCGGCGGGCACCAAGGGTGTCGCCGAGGCCATCGTCGACGCCACCGGCAAGGGTGCGTTCAGCGTCGTCGGCGGTGGCGATTCCGCTGCGGCAGTGCGCCAGCTGGGCCTGCCGGACGACGGGTTCTCACACATCTCCACCGGCGGCGGTGCCTCCCTCGAATACCTCGAGGGCAAGGAACTGCCCGGCATCTCGGTTCTGGAGGCCTGAGCGCGATGGCACGCACACCGCTGATCGCGGGCAACTGGAAAATGAATCTGAACCACCTCGAGGCCATCGCGCTGGTGCAGAAGATCGCGTTCACGCTGCCCGACAAGTACCTCGAGAAGGTCGATGTCACGGTCATCCCGCCGTTCACCGACATCCGTTCGGTACAGACGCTGATCGACGGCGACAAGATCAAGCTCACCTATGGTGCGCAGGATGTCTCCGCCCACGATTCCGGCGCGTACACCGGGGAGATCTCCGGTGCGATGCTCGCCAAGCTCGGCTGCACCTACGTCGTGGTCGGGCACTCCGAGCGACGCACGATGCACGCCGAAACCGACGAGATCGTGCGCGACAAGACGAAGGCCGCGCTCAAGCACGGCCTGACTCCGATCGTGTGCATCGGCGAGGGCCTCGACATCCGTGAGGCCGGCGACCACGTCGCATACAACGTCGCACAGCTGAAGGGCTCGCTCGCCGGGCTGTCCGCCGACGACATCGCCAAGATCGTCGTCGCGTACGAGCCGGTGTGGGCGATCGGCACGGGCAAGGTGGCCTCGGCCGCCGACGCCCAGGAAGTCTGTGCGGCGGTGCGCTCCACCCTCGCCGAACTCGCCTCGCCCGAGGTGGCGGCGTCGGTCCGTGTCCTCTACGGCGGATCGGTGAACGCCAAGAACATCGGCGAGCTCATCGCGCAGACCGATGTCGACGGTGGCCTCGTCGGAGGCGCCTCGCTCAAGGCCGACGAGTTCGCTCAGCTCTCCGCAATCGCGGCGGGCGGCCCGCTCCTGTAGGCCGGCCCGAGCAGCAGTACGGCTCACTCGATCGTGGGGCGCAGGATCTTCGGATCCTGCGCCCCACGGCGTTTTCCGAGTGTGCACCCGAACCGAAAGGCATCACGCGTATGACCGCCCCCGCCGACACCGGCCCGAGCACCCGCAGCGTGGTGTTCGGGTTGGCAGCGGTGCTGCTCGTCGCCGCTTGCCTGCGCCCGGCCATCACCGCGATCGGGCCGCTGCTCGAGGACATCGGCGCCGACACCGGGCTCGGCAACACGGCGCTCGGCGTGCTCGGCGCCGTGCCGCTGTTGTGCTTCGCGGCGGTCTCCCCGTGGATTCACCGCCCCGCGATCCGTTACGGGACGCAGCGCATGGTGCTCGTCGCGATGCTGGTCCTGACGGCCGGAATCCTGCTGCGGTCGATTCCCGGCGCGCTGTGGCTGTGGGGCGGCACGATCGCGATCGGTGTGGGAATCGGCATCGGCAACGTGCTGTTGCCGGCAGTCGTCAAACGCGACCATCCCACGCGAATCTCGACGGTGACCGGCGTGTACTCGTCGGTGACGACCGGCGCCGCCGGACTGGGCTCCGGTTTGGCGGTGCCCTTCGTCGCCCTGACAGGCAACTGGCGTGCCGCGCTCGCGTTGTGGGCCGTGGTGTCGCTGGTCGCGGCGGCCGTGTGGGTCGTGCGCGGACGGGTCCTGCCGACACCGCTGCCGGCCGCCCCGGACACGACACCCGGCGTGTCCATGTGGCGTTCCGCCACCGCGTGGCAGGTCACCGCGTTCATGGGTCTGCAGTCCACCACGTTCTATCTGCTGGTGACGTGGCTGCCGTCCATCGAGACCGGTCTGGGTGTCGACCGCGCGGCCGCCGGATGGCACCTGTCGGTCTATCAGGTGGTCGGCATCGTGGCAGGTCTGGGCGCCACCGCTCTGATGGGACGCCGCACCGACCAGAGTCGGCTCACCGCTGTCGCCGGTTCGGCCCTCGTCGTCGCGATGATCGGTGTGCTGTGGGCGCCGCACCTCGTCCTGTTGTGGGTCCTGGTCGCGGGGATGAGCAGTGGCGCGACGTTCATCATCGCGGTGTCGCTGTTCGGTCTCCGCACCCGCACAGTCGCCCAGACCGCGCAGCTCTCGGGCATGGCGCAATGCCTCGGCTACCTGCTCGCGGCGTGCGGGCCGGTGCTCGCCGGCGCGATCTTCGACCTCACCGGCACCTGGACCACGGTCCTGCTGCTGGTCGCGGTGTGCGGGGCCGGGCAAGCTGTGGTCGGGGCGTTCGCGGGTCGCGACCGGTATACCCACGACGAGCCCTGAAGGCCCACGATCCGCGAGGACGGCGAACCGGGTGCGGCAATTCTGGGATTCGCCGGGACCGGGTAAGCTGACGGCCGACGTCACCCACCATCGAAGGACACCGAACGCCGACATGGAACTGTTCCTGGACATTCTGCTGATCGTCACGAGCCTGCTGCTCATCCTGCTGGTGCTGCTGCACCGCGGCAAGGGCGGCGGTCTGTCGAGCCTGTTCGGCGGCGGGGTCCAATCCAACCTGTCCGGTTCGTCGGTAGCCGAGAAGAACCTGGACCGGCTCACCGTGTTCACCGGCATCGTCTGGGTCATCGCCATTCTCGGTATCGGACTGCAGATCAAGTTCAGCTGATCGGCAGCGGTCGCATATCGGCCCCGGGGCGCCGATACTGGCCGAATGACGGATACCGTGCCGGTTTCGGCCACCGAACCTCTGCGTGACGACATCCGCCTGCTGGGCGGCATCCTCGGTGATGTCGTTCGCGATCAGGCGGGCGACGAGGTGTTCGAACTCGTCGAAGCAGCGAGGGTCGCGAGTTTCCGGATCCGGCGGTCCGAGATGGACCGCGCCGATCTCGCCGAGCGTTTCGCTGCCGTCGAGACCGCAGATCTGCTGCCGGTCGCCCGTGCGTTCAGTCACTTCGGGCTGCTCGCCAACCTCGCCGAGGACCTTCATCGCGAACGCCGGCGCGCTGTCCATCTCGAGGCCGGTGATCCCCCGCAGGACAGCGCTCTCGCCGCGACCTACGCCAAGCTCGATGCGGTCCCGCTCGATGCGGACGGGGTCGCCGATGCGCTCGCGGACGCACTCGTCGCACCGGTGATCACCGCGCACCCGACCGAAACCCGCCGCCGCACCGTATTCGACGTGCAAACCGCCGTCACCGACCTGATGCGGCGCCGCGACCGCACCGTCGACCCCTACGAGCGGGACAGCATCGACCGTGCCCTGTACCGGCACATCCTCACCCTCTGGCAGACCGCACTGATCCGGCTGGCGAGGCTTCGCATCAGCGACGAAATCGACAACGGCCTGCGCTACTACGATCTGGCGTTCTTCGAGGTCGTGCCCACTCTCAACGCCGAGGTACGCCGTGCGCTCCGGGAGCGGTGGCCCGATGCCGCAGTGCTCACCCGTCCGCTCGTGCGTCCCGGCACGTGGATCGGCGGCGACCGTGACGGAAACCCCAACGTCGACGCCGCGGTCGTCACCACGGCCGCCGACCGCGCGTGCGCGACCTCCCTGCGCCATCACCTGGCCGAACTCGCCGTGCTCGAACAAGAGTTGTCGATGTCGGTGCGCACCACGACCATCACCGCCCGCTTGCAGGAACTCGCCGACATCTCCGGCGACGAGAATCCCGCGCACAGCGACGAGCCGTACCGGCGGGCCGTGCGGGGAATCCGCGGACGCCTCACCGCGACCGGCGCCCGGCTGCTCCCGGACGTCGACCTCCCACACACCGTCGAGCCGTCGCGCGAGCCGTACCGCACCCCCGCGCAACTGCTCGCCGATCTGTCGGTCGTCGACGCGTCGCTGCGCGCCGGCGGGGGAGCGGTCATCGCCGACGATCGTCTCGCCCGACTGCGCGGCGCAGTCGAGGTCTTCGGGTTCCACCTCGCTCCACTGGACCTGCGGCAGAACGCCGACGTCCACGAGCGCGTGGTAGCCGAACTGCTCTCCTGGGCGGGTGTGACAGACCGCTACGCAACGCTGCCGGAGGATGACAAGGTCGCGTTGCTCACCTCCGAACTACGCATCCGGCGGCCCCTGACCACCCCCGACGCGCAGTTGTCGGACGAAACGGCCAAGGAACTCGGCATCTTGCGCGCCGCAGCGAGCGTCGTGCGCCGCATCGGGCCCGCCGCGATCGAGCACTACATCATCAGCATGTGTACCTCGGTCTCGGATCTGCTCGAGGTGGAAGTCCTCCTCAAGGAAGTCGGGTTGCTCGACCTCGACTCCGGATATCCGCGGAGCAGCGTGCAGGTGATTCCGCTGTTCGAAACCATCGAAGATCTGCGCAGCGGCGCGTCGACGCTGACAGCGGCCCTCGCCGTACCGGAATTCCGGAGCCTGGTCGACGCGCACGACGGGCTGCAAGAGGTCATGCTCGGCTACTCCGACTCCAACAAGGACGGCGGATATCTCGCCGCCAACTGGGCGTTGTACCGAGCAGAACTCGACCTCGTCGAGGCGTCCCGCGCCGCGGGTGTTCGCCTGCGTCTGTTCCACGGCCGTGGGGGAACCGTCGGCCGCGGCGGCGGTCCCAGTTACGACGCCATCCTCGCCCAGCCGCCCGGTGCGGTGCGGGGCTCGCTCCGGGTGACCGAACAGGGAGAGGTGATCGCCGCCAAGTACCGCGAACCCGTGCTCGCCCGTCGCAACCTCGAGGCGCTCGTCGCCGCGACTCTGGAATCCACACTGCTCGACGTCGAAGGGCTCGGCGCGGATGCGTCGGCTGCCTACCGGATCTTCGACGAACTCGCGGACCTGGCCCGAAACGCCTACCGGCGTCTGGTTCACGAGACGCCCGGATTCGTCGAGTACTTCACGACCTCGACGCCCGTCGCGGAGATCGGAGCGCTCAACATCGGCAGCCGGCCGGCGTCGCGCAAACCGACCGCGGCCATCGCCGACCTGCGTGCGATCCCGTGGGTGCTCGCGTGGACACAGAGCCGGGTGATGTTGCCGGGCTGGTACGGCACGGGCAGCGCGGTGGCCGAGTGGGTCGGCGACGATCCCGAGAAGCTCGAGTCCTTGCGAGCCCTGTATCGGCGCTGGCCGTTCTTCCGCACGGTGCTCTCGAACATGGCGCAGGTGATGGCCAAATCCGATCTCGGAATTGCCGCGCGCTACTCGGAGTTGGTCGAGGACACCGATCTGAGGGGACGAGTGTTCGGCCGGATCGTGGAGGAACACGCCCGGACCGTCGACGCCTACCAGCGGATCACGGGCTACGACTCGCTCGTCGCCGACAATCCTGCATTGGAACGGTCACTGCACAACCGGTTCCCCTACCTAGAACCGCTCAACCACCTGCAAGTCGAGTTCCTGCGCAGATTCCGGGCGGGCGAGGACACCGAACAGGTTCGCCGGGGAATCCAGCTGACGATGAACGGACTCGCCACCGCGCTCCGGAACAGCGGCTGACCGGCCGCCGAAAGAAAATCTCGCGCGCGTGTCGATTTCGGTAGGGAGAGTTCGTCGTCATGGTGTACGGCGAATCGTCGTACCGAACCACGAGGAGACGATCATGAAGTACATGCTGTTGATCTACACATCGGCTGCCGACGAGAGCACCTGCACGGTCGAGGACTGGCAGGACTACGAAAAGGCGATGCGGGACGCGGGGGTGCTCGTCACCGGCCACGCACTCCAGGACCTCACCACCGCGACCGCCGTACAGGTGGCGGCGGACGGTCGTCGCACGGTCACCGACGGCCCGTATGCGGAGACCCGGGAGGTACTGGGCGGCTACGACGTCATCGATGTACCGGACCTCGACGTCGCGATCGAGTGGGCGTCCCGGTGTCCGGGCGCCCGGGACGGCGGCACCGTGGTGGTGCGCCCGATCGCCGAGTTCGGCGACTAGCCGTGCCCGATGCGGGTGTCTCGGCCGAAGCGGTGTTCCGCGAGGAGCACGGGCGGCTTCTCGCGGCGCTGGTGCACCGTTTCGGCGATCTGGACCTGGCCGAGGAAGCCGCATCGGACGCCCTCGAGGCGGCACTCGTGCACTGGCCGGTCGGCGGGGTGCCCGATCGGCCGGGCGCGTGGCTGCTCACCACCGCCCGTCGCCGGGCACTCGACCGGGTACGCCGCGACCGCGTCTACACGCAACGTCTGGCCGAACTCGCGATCGACATCGAGCGGCGCGGCTCCTCGGATCCGCGCGGCGACGAATTGCCCGACGAACGACTCGAACTGTTCTTCACGTGTGCCCACCCGGCACTGGCTCCCGACGACCGTGTCGCGCTGATCCTTCGTTGTCTCGGAGGTCTGACCACCGGCGAGGTCGCGCGCGCGTTCCTCGTTCCGCACGCCACGATGGCGCAGCGGATCGTGCGGGCCAAGAACAAGATCCGTGGCGCGCGAATCCCGTTCCGGGTTCCTCGTCCGGACGAACTCGACGAACGGCTGCCGGTGGTTCTCGGTGCCCTGTATTCGATCTTCACCGAAGGGTATGCGGCCAGTAGTGGCACCGATCTGCAACGGCCCGATCTGGCAGACGAATCGCTTCGGCTGGTGCGGATCCTGCACGGGCTCATGCCTTCGCAACGTGAGGTGGCCGGGTTGCTCGCGCTGGAACTGCTCGTCCATGCCCGTCGCCACGCCCGCACCGATTCCGACGGTGAGATCGTGCTCCTCGACGCCCAGGACCGGACCCGGTGGGACACGGCGATGATCGACGAGGGTCGTGCGCTGGTGGTGACCGGGCTGACCGGTGGGCCCCCCGGCCCGTACGCGGTGCAGGCGGCGATCGCCGCGCTGCACGACGAGGCGCCCGACGCCGAGTCCACCGACTGGCGACAGATCGTTGCGCTGTACGGAGTGCTGCTCGCACTCATGCCGTCGCCGCTGGTTGCCGCGAACCGCGCGGTCGCCGTGGCGATGTGCGACGGCCCGGAGTCGGGCCTGGCACTGCTCGACGGCCTGGCCGGCGAACCGGTCCTGCGCGAGCATCACCCGTACCACACGGCCAGGGCCGATCTTCTCGTCCGCCTCGGCCGTGATGCCGAGGCCGAGTCCGCGTTCCGGCAGGCGCTCGATCTCGCCGGCACCGAACCGGAACGTCGCCGAGTGCGTTCCCGACTGGCTTCGCTCGGGGATCGACCGGGGTGAACGTCCCGGGCTGCGTCCGTTGCCGGAGAGTGCCGGGTGCGGCCGTATCGCGGTGGGAAGATGTGAAACAAACGGAGCGTCGCAACCAGAGAGGCCGATGTCGTGTGCGGACGATATGCAAGCACGAGTACCCGGGACGACCTGCTTGCGGCCTACGATGCCGTGACGGCGGTCGGTGAGGAGTTGCCACCGTCCTACAACGTCGCCCCCACCCAGCGGGTCAACGTGGTGCTCGAGCGCGTCCCACGCGACACGCCCGGCGGTGATCCGGTGCGCATGGTGTCGTCCCGGGTCAGTTGGGGTCTGGTGCCGTCGTGGGCGAAGGACCCGAAGATCGGCTCGCGCATGATCAACGCCCGTTCGGAGACGATCACGCAGAAACCGGCGTTCAAGGCTGCTGCGTCCCGGCGGCGATGCATCCTGCCGGCGGACGGCTACTACGAGTGGATGAAGAACGAGGAGGGCAAGAAGATTCCCTTCTTCCTGCACGCCGACGCGCCGATCTCGATGGCCGGGCTCTACGAGTTGTGGCCCGATCCGGAACGGCCCGAGGATGATCCGGATCGCTGGTTGTGGACGTGCACGGTGCTGACGCGCCCGGCCACCGATGCGGCCGGGCATATCCACGACCGCTCACCCGTGGTGCTTCCGGAGACGTTCGTCGACCCGTGGCTGGACGTGGCGCTGACCGACCGTGACGACGTGGAGGCGCTGCTCAACTCGATCCCGGAACCTCATCTCGAGCCGTACGAGGTCGGTACCGCCGTCAACTCGCCCCGGAACAACACGCCGGATCTGCTACGGCCCGTCCATCATTGACCGGCCCGGAGGAGAGGTCTCACCGATATTCGTCGACCAGCGACAAGTAGTCGCTCCACCGAGGCGGCCGGCCTCCGGTCAAGGCGGCGTCCAAGCGATCGAGGTAGTACTGCCAGACCGGACCGATCTCACCGGCTTCCGATCGTGGGACGTGTGAGTGCGTGAAGTCGAGGGTGGTGACGCGGCCTACGGTGTGCAGCGCGACGGCGAGCAACCATCCGTCGACGTCGACGGAGAAACGGGACGGGGGAGTGCATTCGACGATGCGCACGTCGGCGGTGGCCGAATCGTGCTCGTCCACCATCGTCAACCGCACCCGCCCGGTGGAGGGATCTCCGGTGTATGTGCCGTACCAGCGGGACAATTCGCGGGGTTCGGTGAGTGCTGTCCAGATCTCGCTTGCGGGCAACGCGAAACTGCGACGGTAGACCAGTCCGACCAGCGACGCGTCGTCGGGACAGTCGCTTTCCGGCCGTACTTCTCCCATCACCGTGGTCGGCGTGCCCATCGGATTCTCCCTCTCGTAGACCCTCCCAGTGTGGTCCACCGGACCGCCGACGGGTGACCGAACCGGCGCGGCCGGTAGGTCCCGGCCGGTCGCCCCATCTCCCGAATTCCGACCGGTTCGTCCGTACACTCCCATAAGTTGTCTTTGCACCGGCGGAGGGGGGCGGCGTGGCCTGCGAACACGACGGTTCATGGAACCGACGGCAGTTTCTGACCGGCTTGATCGGCGGTGGTGCCGCACTGGCCGCACTGGCCGCGCTGGGCGTGGTGGGCGCGCCCGCGGCGGGGGCTCAACCCGCGGCCCCGGCACCACCGATCCGGGACACCATCAACGGTGTGCTCTCGTTCGTGGTTCCCGGAAACGACCCCTATTCGCATCATCAGGGGGTGGCGACGGACCGGCCGGGTGGGGTGACTCCGGGCACGGCAGCGTCGCTCGAGCGCACCCTCGACCGAGCGCTCGCGATTCCGCTGTTCGGAGGAGTGGGAGTTCCCCTTCCGGGCGCAGCCGGAGTTGCGGTGCTGCTCAACATCTTTGCTGCCACCGCCGATCCGGGCGCTTCGAACGGGCCGTTCGCGGCGCCGTTCGCCAACCTGGACTTTGCGAAGAAGGCGCTGGTGTTCGAGTGGCTCGACACCGACCCACGCTTCGAGAATTTCATCATCAGGTTCGTGGTCAACGCGCTGCCCACCCTCGCCGCGTTCGCCGCGTTCTCGGAGGTGTCGGCGTTCGATCCGGTCGAACGGAAGACGACCGGCCGTCCCGTCGGCTGGGACCTCAGCAACTACGCCGGGCCGAGCGATGGGTGGGACGAAGTGATCGGGTACTACCGCGGGATCGACAAGGTGGAGGCGTAGATGACCGACGTAATCGTGATCGGGTCGGGCGGGGGCGGCCCCGTGGTCGCGAAGGAACTCGCCGCCCGCGGGCTCGATGTCCTCGTCCTCGAAGCCGGGCCACGCTTCGCCGACCCGGAGAACGAGTGGACGCATTTCGAGGACGACGCCAACAACCCGATCACAGGATTTCTGCGGCAAGGACCCGGTGATCGATCCCGGACGCCGTGGCTGCGCGACGTTCCTCAGCAATCGTATGTGTGGCAGGTCGCCGGCGTCGGGGGCACCACCCTGCACTTCTTCGGTAATTCGCCTCGGGCGGCAGCAGGTGCATTCGCCGGATACGACGGTCCCGACCGGGACATGTACGACACCGCGCATCTGTTCCCGTTCGGTTACGACGAGTTGCGGCGCTACTACGAATGGGTCGAGGCGACACTCCCGGTGCAGACGGCGCCGATGGGCGCCAAGGAGCAGGTGTTCCTCCGTGGCGCCGCCGCCCTCGGCCTGACACACCAGACCACGCTCGACACGACAGGACCGTCGTACCGTGCGCAGCAGAACGCGATCCTGCAGCCCGGCGGAACCGCCGGACGCACCCGCGACCCCGCGCTGCTGCACTACCCCGACGCACGCGGATGCACCATGTGTGGGCACTGCTATCAGGGTTGCTACCTGCCGCTCGGAGCGCCACGAAATCTGAAAGCCAAGCGCTCGACCGATAATTCGTACGTTCCGATGATGCTCACCGCCGACGCGTGGTCGCCCCACGGCCGTGCCGTCACACTCGTCTCCGACGCCGTCGTCACGAAGATCCTCTTCGAGGAGGTCCACGGGGAGACCACCGCGCGTGGGGTGCGGTTCACGACCACCGCCGACGGCGCGGAGCACGAGGCCACGGCTCCCGTCGTCGTTCTCGCCGCAGGATGTGTCGAGTCGCCGCGACTGTGGCTCGGTTCCGGTCTCCCCAACCCGAACGGATGGGTCGGCCGTGGCTTGACCGATCACCACATGGACGGCGTATTCGGGGTCTTCGACGAGTACACGGGCCAGACCAGAGGCCCCGGCTCGAATGCACGCGTCGACCTTCCCGGCTACGGCGGGGTCGAGCAACTCGGTCTGCCACCGGCGCTCATCGCGTACGCACTGAACTTCAGCGATTCCGGGATCCACGGATACGGAAGAGCGGGGGGCGTGGTCGACTCCGCGGGAGCGGACACCATGGGAAGGCTCGTGGGCCGCGATCTGCTGAATACGATGGCCGACACCGACCGGGTGCTCGCGGCACTCGTCATCACCGACGACGACGTCGAACCGGAGAACCGGGTGACGTTGTCGCCGGTGCTGCTTCCGAGCGAAGGCGGGCTCGCGCCGAAAGTGACCATGGCCCACAGAAATCGATCGGCGCGCACGAAGCGCAATCGCGAATACTCGACCCGGAAGGCTGTCGAACTGATGCGCGCGGCGGGCGCCAAGTCGGTGCACCGATGCGACTGGCCGCCGTTGATTCTGCATTCGCAGTCGAGCATGCGGATGGGCCTCGAAGAACACAACTCGGTACTCGACGCCGATGCGGAATCACGTTGGGTCAAGCGCCTGTTCATCACCGACAACTCGGCGCTCGCCAACAGCCTCGGCGGCCCCAACCCCACGCTGACCACGCAGGCTGTCGCCACCCGGACGGCGGAGAAGATCATCGAGAAGTACTTCGGCGGTGAGGTGTGGGTGGGGCGTGAGAATCCGGTCTCGTCGATCGACGACCGGGTCACCGCCGCGGTGATCGAGCGAGGGCTGTAAGGGACAGCGAGACCGAGCTAGGGGAGCGCCGGTTCTTCCTGCGGCGTGGGAACCGCAGGGTCCGGTGGTGCGTCGAACGTGACAAGGGCCGACAACGACGGCGGCCCACCACAGGAGGAGCCCACCCGCATGGATCCACGAACGACGCGATGTGTTCCCGGACGCTCTCGGCTCGCTGCCTCACGCGCGACGCGCGGACCCCGCTCGTCCATAAAGTTTCGTTGCGTCAGGGAGGGCACCGACGACACCGCACCGCAGATCCCGGCCGACGATCCGGACTGCGACAGCGACCCTCGATAACTCGGCGGCGCGGAACCGCCGCCGATCAGGACGTGGGAAGTTTCGCGGCCGCAGCCGGGTCGACGAACCACACGGTGCGCTCACGCCCGTGCGCTCCGGCGGCGGGAATGTCCTCCGGGTCCGCTCCGCCGACCGACGCGGCTACGGCGTCGGCCTTGTTCTCACCGGCGACCAGCAACCACACCTGACGGGCGCGTTGCACAGCGGGCAGCGTCAAGGTCACCCGCGCCGGCGGCGGCTTCGGTGAATCGTCCACTCCGACGACGAATCGCTCCGTTTCGCGCACCGCAGCGGTGTGCGGGAAGAGGGAGTTGATGTGCCCCTCGCCGCCCATGCCGAGCAGGTGCACGTCGAAGTCGGGCACGGACCCGTCTGCGGACTGTGCCGCGAGGAGTCGGGCATAGCGCTCGGCGGACTCCGCCGGCGTGGTGCATCCGTCCTCACCGAGAGCAGGCATGGTGTGGATGCGCGCCTCGTCGATCGGCACGTGGTCGAGCAACGCAGCCCGCGCCTGTACTTCGTTGCGCTCGGGGTCGCCCGGGGGCAGGAACCGCTCGTCGCCGAAGTACACGTTGACGGCCGACCAGTCGATCCCGCCCTGCTCACGCCCGACGTGTTCGAGCACGGCGATGCCCGTTCCGCCGCCGGTGAGCACCACGTGGGCCTGGAGCCGTTCGGTTTGTGCTGCCACCACCGCATCGACGAAAGCCTTTGCCGCGGCGCGTGCGACGGCATCGGAGTCGGCGAAGGTCAATACCTCGGTCGGGGTCTTGGCGGGATCAGACATATTCCACCTTCGGCAGGGCCGACAGCGCGGCCTCGTAGATGACATCGGGGTCGAGCCGGCGCAGTTCTTCGGCGAGGCACTCCGCGGAGTCCCGCCGTGCCAGCGTGATCAAGGACGCAGGTTTGTCGGTTCGTTCGAGCGTCGCGACACGCCCCTCCTGCGGACGGCCGAGCACGATCGTCTGCGTGGTGGTGCGCAGTTCGACGCGCAGGTCGCCGGTCGCGCGCTGCACCGGGCAGTCGATGCGGCTCGCGAGCCATCCCGCGAGAAGGTCGATGGCCGGTTCGGTCTGCAGGCCCGAGACATGGGCTGACACGACCTGCTCGTACGGCGGTTGTTCGAGCGCGGAGACCAGCAGCGCGCGCCAGTAGGTGATCCGGGCCCATGCCAGGTCGGTGTCACCCGGGGTGTATCCGGACAACCGCGAGAACAGATCGGCGCGCGGATCGAGGGCGTTCGTGGTGTCGGTGAGCCGGCGCACCGCCAACCTGCCCACGGGGTCGTGTGCGGGAACCGGCGGCGCCTGGCCGGGCCACCACGCCACGACAGGCGTGTCGGGCAGCAGGAAGGGCACCACGACCGACTCCTGGTGCTCGGCGAGTTCGCCGTGGAGCGCGAGGATCAGCACCTCGGACGCGCCGGCCTCACCACCGACGCGGATCTCCGCGTCGAGGCGCGAGGGGCCTTCGGCCCGCCCCCGCCCGACGACGATGACGCGGCAGGGATGCTCGCGGGCGGCATCGGTGGCGGCCGAAATCGCCGCCTCGATTCCCCGGGCTTCGCCGGCGCACACGACGAGTGTGAGAACCCTGCCCTGAGTGACGATTCCGCCGGTCCTGCGAAGTTCGACCAGCTTCTTGCTGACGTCCACCGCGGAGGTGTTGCGCAATTGCAGTCTCACGGCCGTCTCCATTCCCGGCCGGAGCGGCGCAGCATCTCGTCGGACGACGCCGTGCCCCAGCTTCCCGCCTCGTACGGTTCGGGCCGGCCCTTCGTGGCCCAATGGTCGAGAACCGGATCGAGGATCTTCCAGGACAACTCGACCTCTTCGTCCACGGGGAACAGGGACGGTTCTCCGAGCAGCACGTCGAGCAACAGTCGTTCGTACGCCTCCGGGGAGGACACCGTGAACGCCTGACCGTAACTGAAGTCCATGCTCACGTCGCGCACCTCCATCTCGGAGCCGGGCACCTTCGACCCGAAGCGCATCGTGACACCTTCGTCGGGCTGCACCCGGATCACGAGTGCGTTCTGGCCGAGGTCGGAGGTCATCGTCGTGTCGAACGGCAGGTGGGGCGCACGCTTGAACACGACGGCGATCTCGGTGACCCGGCGGCCCAGCCGTTTTCCGGTCCGCAGGTAGAACGGGACCCCGGCCCACCGCCGGGTGTCCACCTCGAGGGTGATCGCCGCATACGTCTCGGTCGTCGAATCCGCCGCGAAGCCCTTTTCCTCGAGCAGCCCGACGACACGTTCGCCGCCCTGCCAGCCACCGGTGTACTGACCGCGTGCGGTGGTCTCGTCGAGGGGTTCGGCAAGCCGGGTCGCGGACAGCACCTTGATCTTCTCGGCGCGCAGTTCGGACGGCGCGAAGCTGATCGGCTCTTCCATCGCCGTGAACGCCAGCAACTGCAGCAGATGGTTCTGGATGACGTCGCGCGCCGCCCCGATCCCGTCGTAATATCCCGCTCGTCCGCCGAGACCGATGTCCTCGGCCATGGTGATCTGGACATGGTCGACGTAGTGCGCGTTCCAGATCGGATCGAACAACTGGTTCGCGAACCGCAGCGCCAGGATGTTTTGAACCGTCTCCTTGCCGAGATAGTGGTCGATGCGGAACACCGAATCCTCGGAGAACACTTCGCCGACGACCGCGTTGAGTTCACGCGCACTCTCGAGGTTGTGGCCGAATGGTTTCTCGATCACCACCCGGCTCCACGAGTCGTCGTGCGCCGCCGCGAGACCCGAGCGTGCCAGTTGCCCGCACACCACCGGGAACGCGTCGGGCGGAACCGACAGGTAGAAGGCGTGATTTCCGCCGGTACCCCGCTCCTGATCGAGCTTGTGCAGGGTCTCGGCGAGCTCGGCGAACGCCGCGTCGTCGTCGAACGAGCCCTGGACGAAGCGGATGCCTTCGGCGAGCCGCTGCCAGACCTCTTCGCGGAACGGGGTGCGCGAATTGTTGCGCACCGCGTCATGCACCACTTCACCGAACTCGGCGTCGTCCCACTCCCGGCGGGCGAATCCGACAAGAGCGAATCCGGGCGGCAGGAGCCCGCGGTTGGCCAGGTCGTACACCGCCGGCATCAGCTTGCGCCGGGCGAGATCGCCCGTGACGCCGAAGATGACGAGAGCGCACGGACCCGCGATACGGGGTAGCCGGCGATCCCTGCTGTCCCGCAGCGGGTTCACCCACTCCGCCGTCCCGGATTCGCTCACGTTCAGCCCTCCGCGCCGGGTGCGTGGGCGGTGAGCTGCTCCGACGTGGCCGTCAGCAGCTCGTTCCAGGACGCTTCGAACTTCTCGAGACCTTCTTCTTCGAGCTTGCGGAACACGTCCGGAAGGTCGATCCCCGCGGAAGCGAGCGCGTCGAACACCTGCTGCGCTGCGGCGATGTTGCCGGTGACCGTGTCGCCGGTGATCTCCCCGTGGTCGGCGACCGCTTCGAGGGTCTTCTCCGGCATCGTGTTCACGGTGTTCGGAGCAACCAACTCGGTGACGTACATCGTGTCGGAGTACTCCGGGTTCTTCACCCCGGTCGACGCCCACAGGGCACGCTGCGGGAGCGCGCCCGCCTCTGCGAGCTGCTCGAAACGTGCACCGGACTCGAAGGCCTTGCGGTACGAGTCGTACGCCAGCCGGGCGTTCGCGACGCCCGCCTTGCCGCGCAGCGCCAGGGCCGCGTCGGTGCCGATCTCCTCGAGACGCGCATCGATCTCGGTGTCGACCCGGGAGACGAAGAACGATGCCACCGAATGGATCTTCGAGAGATCGTGGCCGGCGGCCTTGGCCGCGGTCAGCCCGTCCAGGTACGACTCGATGACCCGCTCGTATCGCTCGACGGAGAAGATCAGCGTGACGTTCACACTGATGCCCTCGCCGATCACGCGTGCGATCGCCGGCAGCCCGGCCATGGTCGCGGGGATCTTGATGAAGAGGTTGGGGCGATCGACGACGCGCCACAACTCCAGCGCCTGCGCGACGGTCTCGTCGGTGGCGTGAGCGAGGCGCGGATCGACCTCGATCGACACGCGGCCGTCGAGCCCGCCGGTCGCCTCGTACACGGGAGCGAGCACGTCGCACGCCGACCGGACGTCGTCGGTGGTGACGGCGAGGATGGTTTCCTCGACGTCCGCACCGCCCGCTGCCAGCTCACGAACCTGCGCGTCGTACGCGTGTCCCTTGGACAACGCCGCCTGGAAGATCGACGGATTGGTGGTGACGCCGACGACACTCCGGGTGGCGATCAGTTCGGCGAGATTGCCGGACTCGATCCGCTCACGCGACAGGTCGTCCAGCCACACCGAAACGCCCTGGGCGGAGAGGGCGGCGAGTACCTCGTTCTGCGCGGTGGTCTGCGAAGTCATCCGATCATCCCTTCACTGTGGTCAGCGAGCGGTGCGCAGCGTCGACAACGGCTTCTGCGGTGATTCCGAACTCGCGGTACAGGGTCTTGTAGTCGGCGGAAGCGCCGAAGTGCTCGAGCGACACGGCCTCGCCGGCGTCGCCGATGAGCCGGTACCACGGGAGCGCGAGGCCGGCCTCGACGGAGACACGGGCACGAACCGACGGCGGGAGCACCTCGTCGCGGTATGCCTGATCCTGCTCGAGGAACCAGTCGAGCACCGGCACCGAGACGACGCGGGTGGGCACACCCTCGGCCTCGAGGGTCTCGCGCGCGGCCACGGCCAGTTCGACCTCCGAACCGGTTGCGAGCAGCACGACCTCGGGGGTTCCGGTGGACGCTTCGACGAGCACGTATGCGCCGCGGGCGACACCCTCGGCGGCCTTCTCCCGGGTTCCTTCGAGAACCGGCACGTTCTGGCGGGTGAGTGCCAGCGCGGTCGGGCCCGTCTTGTTCTCGAGAGCCGACTTCCATGCGAAGGACGTCTCGTTGGCATCGGCCGGACGGATCACCGCGAGGTTGGGGATCGCGCGCAGCGCGGCGAGGTGCTCGATCGGCTGGTGCGTCGGGCCGTCCTCACCGAGTCCGATCGAGTCGTGGGTCCACACGTAGATCGCCGGTGTCTGCATGAGCGCGGCGAGACGGACCGCGGGCCGCATGTAATCGGAGAAGACGAGGAAGGTGCCGCCGTAGGCGCGGGTCGGGCCGTGCAGCGCGATGCCGTTGAGGATCGAACCCATCGCGTGCTCGCGGATACCGAAATGCAGGGTCCGGCCGTAGGGCTGGGCAGTCCACTCGTCGGTGGAGATCGACTCGGGACCGAACGAGTCGGAACCGGGGATCGTGGTGTTGTTGCTGCCGGCGAGGTCGGCGGAACCGCCCCACAGTTCCGGCAGGATCGGGCCGAGCGTCGCGAGCGCATTGCCCGAGGCCTTGCGGGTCGCGGGACCGCTGTCGGTCGGATCGTAGAGCGGCAGGGCGTCGACCCAGCCCTCCGGGAACTCACCCGCGAACAGACGGTCGAACAGTTCCTTGCGCTGCGGCTCCCGCCGAGCCCACGCGTCGAAGTCGGCCTGCCACGCCTCGCGCACCTTGGCGTTGCGCTCGATGACGCCGCGGGCGTGCTCGATCACAGCCGGATCGACGTCGAAGTTCTTCTCGGGATCGAAGCCGAGCACCTTCTTCACGGCGGCGACCTCGTCGGTGCCGAGCGCAGCGCCGTGCACGTCGCCGGTGTTCATCTTGGTCGGAGCCGGATAGCCGATGATCGTGCGCACGGAAATGAGCGACGGACGATCGGTGACCGCCTTGGCGGCCTCGACGGCCTCGAGGATCCCGGTGACGTTCTCGCCGCCGTCGACGGTCTGCACGTGCCAGCCGTACGCCTCGTACCGCTTCGCCACGTCCTCACCGAGCGCGATCGTGGTGTCGTGCTCGATCGAGATCTTGTTGGCGTCGTAGAAGACGATCAGATTGCCGAGTTCCTGCACGCCGGCGAGCGACGAAGCCTCGGACGTGACGCCCTCTTCGATGTCACCGTCGGACGCGATCACGTAGACGAAGTGATCGAACGGGCTCTCACCCGGAGCGGTGTCCGGATCGAACAGGCCGCGCTCGCGACGGGCGGCCATGGCCATACCGACGGCGGACGCGAGGCCCTGCCCGAGCGGTCCGGTGGTCATCTCGACGCCCGCGGTGTGCCCGTACTCGGGGTGTCCCGGGGTCAGCGAGCCCCACGTGCGCAGCGCCTCGAGGTCGGCGAGTTCGACGCCGTATCCCGACAGGTACAGCTGGATGTACAGGGTCAGGCTCGAGTGGCCGCACGACAGCACGAAACGGTCGCGACCGACCCACTTCGGATCGGTCGGGTCGTGACGCATCACGCGCTGGTAGAGGGTGTAGGCGAGCGGAGCGAGGCTCATCGCGGTGCCGGGGTGCCCGTTGCCGACCTTCTGCACCGCATCGGCGGCGAGCACGCGGGCCGTGTCGACCGCCTTGGTGTCCAGGTCGGTCCAGTCGGCCGGATGCGCCGGCTGAGTGAGGGTGCGGATCTCGTCTGTGATCGACACGAGCAGAGTTCTCCTGACATGGGGTGTACGGGGTGCCTGCGGGTAGAAGTTGGCCCGCGCGCTCCTTAAGAGTAGTGCGCGCCGCGGAGCGGGTCGATTCGGTCGGGGCGGGTCCGCCGTCTACCATCGTTTGTAGTAGAAGGAGCGTCCGGACCCGGGCGACCGTGAACGGGCGAGCGAAAGTGCGGATTCGCGTGGTGCAAGGAGACAGTGTGCGGGCAGGGCAACGGCCGAAGGGACACGGATTCGGCGCCCCCGAAGCGCCAGGCGCTCCCCGCCCCGACACCGCGTGGGGACGTCTCTCGGGCACCGTGCTCGCCTACATCGCGCTCACGAAGCCGCGTGTCATCGAGCTGCTGCTGGTCGCAACCATCCCCGCGATGCTGTTCGCCGACCGGGGCCACGTCGACATCGTCCTGATCCTGAGCACCCTGTTCGGTGGCTGGATGGGTGCGGCGAGCGCCAATTCGCTCAACTGTGTGGTCGACGCCGACATCGACAAGGTGATGAAGCGGACCGCGCTTCGTCCCCTCGCACGTCAGACCGTGCCGACCCGCAATGCGTTCGTCTTCGGCGTCCTGCTGGGTGTGGCTTCCTTCGCGTGGTTGTGGTGGCGGGCGAACCTGCTGTCGGGTCTGCTGGTCGTCGCGACCATCGCGTTCTACGTCCTCGTCTACACGATGGTGCTCAAGCGTCGTACCTGGCAGAACGTCGTCTGGGGCGGCGCGGCAGGATGCATGCCCGTGATGGTCGGCTGGGCCGCCGTCACCGGATCGCTCAGCTGGGAACCGGTCGTATTGTTCCTCGTCATCTTCTTCTGGACGCCGCCGCACACGTGGGCGCTGGCGATGCGGTACAAGGAGGACTACAAGGCGGCCGGCGTGCCGATGCTGCCCGTGATCGCGACAGAGCAGCACGTCACCAAGCAGATCCTCCTGTACACCTGGGCGACCGTGATCGCGACCCTCGTGATCGTGCCCGCCGCCGGCATCATCTACGCCGTGTTCGCCGTCCTCGCCGGAGCGTGGTTCCTGTTCGTCGCGCACCAGCTCTACAGCAGCGTGCGGGGCGGCGCGTCGGTCAAGCCGCTCAAGCTGTTCCTGCAGTCCAACAATTACCTGGCGCTGGTATGCCTCGGCCTCGCGGTCGACTCGGTGCTGGCCCTGCCGACGATCGGCTCCTACTTCTGATCCCGGATCCCCTGATCACGACGAAGCCCCCGCTCCACACCGGAGCGGGGGCTTTGCGTTGTGCGGTCGTTGCTCAGGGAATCAGGACGACGGAGCCGGTCGTCCGGCGGGCAGCGAGATCCGTGTGCGCCCGGGCGGCGTCCGCCAGCGGGTAGGTCGCACCGACACGGACGTGCAGGGATCCGTCGGCGATCGCCGCGAACACGTCCCCCGCCCGCCAGAGCAGCTCTTCGCGGGTGCGTGTGTAGTGCGCGAGGGTAGGGCGGGTGACGAACAGTGAACCCGCGGGGTTGAGGCGCTGCAGGTCGAACGGCGGAACCGGGCCGCTCGCCGCACCGAACAACGCGACCATGCCGCGGATACGGACCGAGGCGAGGGACGCCTCGAACGTTGCCGCACCGACCCCGTCGTACGCCGCGGCGACGCCCTCACCGCCGGTGAGTTCCCGGACCCGGGCTGCGATGTCGTCGTCGTAGCGCAGGACTTCGGCCGCACCGGCGTCGCGGGACAGGGCTTCCTTGGCATCGGACGAGACGGTGGTGATCACCCGTACGCCCTTCTTTGCGGCCAACTGGGTGAGCAGCAGACCCACGCCGCCGGCACCCGCGTGCACGAGCACGGTGTCGCCGGCCCGGGCGGGATACACCGACTCGATCAGGTAGTGCGCGGTCATGCCCTGCAGCAGCGCAGACGCCGCCTGCTCGGTGGGCACGCCGTCCGGGACCGGTACCGCCACGGCCTCGGGGACGCAGACGAGTTCCGCATACGAGCCGGGGGCCGCGCACCACGACACCCGCGTGCCGATCCGCCCGTCCTCGACGCCCTCGCCGACTGCGACGACCGTTCCGGTGCCCTCCGAGCCCGGAACGTACGGCAGGTCGGTGGGGTACATACCGGTGCGGAAATAGGTGTCGATGAAGTTCACGCCGATGGCGTCGGTGCGGACGAGCAGGTCGCCGGGGCCGGGCTGCGGGTCGGGACGTTCCACCGGAACGAGGACGTCGGGACCTCCGAACTGTGCCACTTCGATTGCGCGCATTCCGTCACAGTATTCTGCTTTCATGAGCGCCGAAACAGAGGTCGCGGCCGCACCGGCCGCCATCGTCTCGTCCATTCGCACCTTCGTCGCCGAGCACGGCGGCTCCGGCAAGGCCGTGCTGCAGCCGATCGGCCGGTCCGGGGTCCGGGTCACCGTCGTCGCCGCCGACGGGACGCTCGGTGATCGGGTCGCGAAGGACTTGCCGACCGCCCACGCCGTCATCGACGCGTTGCCGGACGTCACCGTCTCCGAGTGGGACCGGGAACTGACCAGCATCGTCAATCCGCAGCCCGGGCACTGGAAGAAGATGGCCGGCTGGGTCGCCCGTCAGGCGCGGTTCCCGAAGGCACGCAACGAGCACCCGATTCGCTCCTGACACCTGCCCGACACAGACCTCGGGGCCGTCCACATCGTCGATGTGGAC